>NZ_JBDSLS010000082.1:0-5374 GCF_039916245.1 Gelidibacter sp. | reverse complement strand
GCTCCTGCAAAGGAATACCAGGTTGCGAATAGCGAGGAGTTTGGTTTGTTGACGTCTTAAAATGCCAGTTTCCAAGGCCACCCATACCGCCTTCGGCAATAATTTTCTCTTCACCATGTTCGGTAATTTCAAAAATAACCTCATTGGTTTCGAAATCCCTTACCACAGTTCCTAAAGGCACGTCCACATAAACATCGGCGCCATCAGCACCTGTACTTCTGGAAGCACTCCCATGTCCACCATGCTCTGCTCGGATATGTTTTTTAAACTTTAAATGAAATAAAGTCCATTGGTTGGCATTGCCCCTCAAGATCACATGACCACCACGACCACCATCACCACCATCAGGACCGCCTTTTGCCACATATTTCTCACGATGCAAATGCATTGAACCTTTACCCCCGTTTCCGGATTGAACGTTCATTCTAATATAGTCAACAAAATTTCCTTCAGTCATGATCATTTCCCACGAACGCGGGACTTTTATTAATTAAAATCTAGTCTATTAAAGTACGTAAAGATAAAATCTGAAAATTCACAAAAATTTAGCGTTCAAAAAATGATGGATGCTTTTAGTTGTGAAATCTTATAATTTATCTATAACCTGAGTCAAACGATCCGTAATATCTGAGATACTGCCAACACCATTCACACCACAATATTTACCTTGGGCGTCATAGTAATCTTTTAAAATTGCCGTTTTTTCGTAGTATTCCTTGATACGGTTTCTGATGATTTGCTCATCAGCATCATCCGGTCTTCCACTGGTCTTTCCACGACCTAACAAACGCTCCACCAAAACCTCATCCTCAACTTCAAGGGCAACCATCGCATTAATTTGCGAGTCCTTACTATCCATCAATTCATCTAAAGCTTTTGCCTGTGCATTTGTTCTTGGGAAACCATCAAAAATAAAACCATTGGCATCCGTGTTTTTCTCTACTTCGGCATTCAACATATCAATAGTGACCTGATCCGGAACCAACTCGCCTTTATCCATAAAAGATTTGGCTAGCATTCCGAGGGCAGTTTCATTTTTAATATGATGTCTAAACACATCACCGGTAGAAATATGAACGAGGTTATAAGTTTCCTTTAAAAAGTTGGCTTGCGTCCCCTTTCCTGCTCCAGGAGGTCCAAATAGGACAAAATTGGTCATGTATTGTGTGGTTTTTAATTGATATACTTCTGGTAAATTCCGTCCCAATCCGTCGTAATCCAATCCGTATCCGACGATGAATTTTGTAGGAACATTAACACCAATATAATGAAGTTTAAAGTCTTTTTTGTAAGCTTCCGGTTTATGGAATAAGGTGGCAATCTTTAATTCATTAACCTTTTCATTTTTAAAAATACGGTGGATTTCTTCTAAAGTATTTCCTGAATCGATAATATCTTCAAGGATGACAACGGTTCGTCCAGTCAAATCCTGTGTCAATCCTATTAAGCGTTGAATATCTTCAGTAGACTTCACACCTTCATAAGACGCCAGTTTAATAAACGTCACCTCACAAGGCTTCGGATATTTTTTGACAAAATCACTCACAAACATGAATGATCCGTTTAAAACACCAACAAACACTGGGATTTCATCTTTGAGGTCATGGGCTACCTCATCCACCATTCTTTGGATGGCCACATCAATTTCCTTTTCAGAAATGAAGGGTTTAAAATATAAATCGTGAAGCTTAATCAAAATAATTGGATTTTAAAAGACGCAAAGATACACTTTTGATTTAAAATTTACTCCCGATATTTCATGATTTGATGGATTAATTTCGGAGTTTAAGTGTATTTTTGCAAGATTGATGACAAAAATTTTAATCATTCTCTCCGTAAGATCCTAAAACATGACTTATTTCTCTTCAAATTTTAAACTTGGTATTCTTGGTGGTGGTCAATTAGGCAAAATGTTGCTTAGCGAAACCCGCAAATTTGACATTTACACTTGCGTGCTAGACCCTAGCGATGAAGCGCCTTCCAAAATTGCCTGTAATGAATTTACCCAAGGCGATTTAATGGATTATGAGACCGTAGTAAATTTTGGAAAAAACGTTGATGTTCTGACCATTGAAATTGAAAATGTGAATGCCAACGCTCTAGAGACTTTGGAGAAAGAAGGCGTCAAAGTATTTCCGTCTTCCAAAACTTTAAGAATCATTCAAAACAAAGCCACACAAAAATTATTTTATGTGGACAATAACATTCCAACGGCCGATTTTGCACGGTTCGCCTATGTTTCAGAAATTGAAGATGCTATTGATAACGGCGGACTTCAATTGCCGTTTGTATGGAAGGCAGCACAGTTTGGTTATGATGGCAATGGTGTGAAAGTGGTCCGATCGAAATCTGATTTAAAGGACTTGAAAGATGGCGAATGTATTGCAGAAACCATGATTCCCTTTAAGAATGAACTCGCGGTTATTGTCAGTAGAAATAGCAGTGGCGAAGTCAAAACCTATCCTGTGGTAGAAATGGAATTTCATCCAGAAGCCAACCAAGTGGAATATGTCATTTGTCCGGCGAGAATTGATGTCCAAGTGGCTCACAAAGCCCTATTGGTTGCATTACAAGTTTCGGAAGCCTTTAATCATGTTGGTTTGTTGGCGGTAGAAATGTTCCAGACTCAAAACGATGAAATTTTAGTCAATGAAGTTGCTCCAAGACCACACAATTCGGGTCATCATACGATTGAATCGAGCTACACATCTCAATTTGAACAGCATTTAAGAGCCGTTTTAAATTTACCACTAGGAAAAACAGCAAATAAAGTTGCTGGTGTCATGGTTAATTTAGTTGGTGCCGAAGGCTATTCTGGAGATGTCCTTTATGAAAACATCGAAGAAATCTTAGCGATGGATGGTGTCACGCCTCATATTTATGGCAAAAGACAAACCCGACCGTTTCGTAAAATGGGCCATGTCACAATTGTTAATGAAGATTTGAATGAAGCCCGAAAAATAGCCGAAGACGTAAAAAATATAATTAAAGTGATCAGTCAATAAATTGAAATTGCTTGCCCGTCCGCAGCTTTAGCGTAGGCGGGAAATCGAAATTGAAACTGAAATTGAAGTTGAAATTGAGCTCTATTGACAGACAGTACATTTGACTATTAAAATTTAAAAGAATTATGAGCAAAGTAGGAATCATCATGGGAAGCAAAAGCGACTTGCCAGTTATGCAGGAAGCTATCGACATGTTAAATCATTTTAAAATCGACTTTGAAGTGGATATTGTTTCCGCACACCGTACGCCAGAAAAACTTTTTGATTACGGCAAGCATGCACATACCCGCGGATTTTCAGTAATCATTGCAGGTGCCGGCGGTGCTGCACATTTACCAGGAATGATTGCCTCTTTATCGCCGCTACCCATTATTGGTGTGCCTGTAAAAAGCACCAATTCTATTGATGGTTGGGATTCCATTCTGTCCATTCTTCAAATGCCAGGAGGCGTTCCGGTAGCGACTGTCGCTCTCAATGGCGCAAAAAACGCAGGCATTTTAGCCGCACAAATTATTGGAAGTTCTGATCCACAGGTTATGGATAAAATAATAGCTTATAAGGAAGACCTTAAAGCAAAAGTTATAGACTCTGCCAAAGGATTAGAGTATTAAAATAGAAAAACCTCGACGAAAGCCGAGGTTTTTCCTGCTATTAATCAATTATAACTAAGGGTCCTTATTAAAGGCTTCTTTACAATTGCTGGGCAAATTTAAAAATATTTTCTACAAAATAAAACCAAACATTTGTTAATAATCAGACGACTAGAACGCTATTAAGAAAACTCGCTCACTGAATTTTTCACACACATCACCATCATTTACTTATGAATGTCCTAAATACTCCTTTCGATACTTTATTTAATACGGCTCCTTTTTCTAAAATAAAAGACGTTGATTATTTGCCCGCATTTAAATTGGCTATTGACGCGGCTAAAGCAGAAATTGACGCCATCACCCAAACTGAAGATACGCCAACCTTTGAAAACACCATTGAAGCCTTAGAGTTTAGTGGTCAACAATTGGATCGGATTTCAAGCATTTTCTTCAATTTGAATTCGGCCGAAACAAGCGATAACATTCAAAAAATAGCTCAGGAAGTTTCGCCGTTATTATCAGAATTCAGCAATGACATTACCCTGAACGAAGCTTTGTTCAAACGCGTCAAAGCGGTTTATGATATCAAGAGCACTTTAAATCTAACGGCAGAACAAGACACACTTCTCGATAAAAAATACAAAAGTTTCGCTCGCAATGGCGCAAATCTTTCAGAAGATAAAAAACAAACACTCCGAGAGATCGACAAACAATTGAGTCAGTTAAAACTCAAGTTTGGCGAAAACGTCCTGGCAGAAACGAACAATTTTGAGATGTTGATCACAAATGAAGATGAGCTTTCTGGACTTCCAGAAGGCGAATTGGAAGCTGCCAAACAACTTGCAGAAAGCAAAGATCAAGAAGGTTGGCTATTTACTTTGGACTACCCAAGTTATATCCCGTTCATGACGTATGCCGATAACAGGGAACTCCGAAAAAAACTAGCCATTGCGGCAGGTAAAAAAGCATTTAAAGGCGATGCTCTGGACAATCAAGACAATGTATTGCAAATAGCAAAACTTCGTTTTGAGCGCGCCCAATTATTAGGCTATAAAACCCATGCTCATTTTGTATTGGAAGAGCGCATGGCCAAAACCCCAGAAAAAGTTGAAGCTTTTTTAGAAGAACTTTTAGAAAAAGCAAAACCAGCGGCAGCTCGCGAATTTAAAGAACTGCAAGATTTTGCCACTGAACTGGACGGCATTACCCAATTGGAAAAATGGGATTCGGGCTATTATGCAGAAAAATTAAAACAGAAACGTTTTGATTTGGATGACGAAAAGTTAAAACCCTATTTCAAGCTTGAGAATGTCATTGACGGGGCTTTTAAAGTGGCACAAAAATTATTCGGATTGGAATTTGAAGAAATTAATTCCATCGACAAATACCACGAAGACGTTTTAACCTATAAAGTAACCAATGCCAAAGGCGAATTTATCTCGATTTTTTACGCCGATTTTTTCCCCAGAGCCGGAAAACGAAATGGCGCGTGGATGACTAGCTATAAACCGCAATATATAAAAAACGGTAAAGAAGAACGTCCGCACATTTCCATCGTATGCAACTTTACCAAGCCTACCAAAACGAAACCGTCCTTATTGACTTTTAATGAGGTCACCACGTTATTTCATGAATTTGGACATGCACTTCATGGGATGTTAGCAAATACAACCTATCCAAGTTTATCGGGCACGAGTGTGTTTTGGGATTTTGTGGAATTGCCAAGCCAAATTCTCGAAAATTGGTGTTATGAAAAAGAAGCTTTGGAATTATTTG
>NZ_JBDSLS010000081.1:0-10695 GCF_039916245.1 Gelidibacter sp. | reverse complement strand
TAAAGCATCAGATAATCCTAATGAATTGAATGACATAAATTGTGTTTACGAAGCAAGCACTATTGATTTAGGTCACTCCTTTAAATTTTGGGCAAAGATAAGTTTATTTGCTGGGTACTACACTATGTACGGCGGTATATTGCAAAACACTAGGCTGCACAAACACCTTAATCGCCTAACAACCAAGCCTCGTCAATGTCATCAATGGCCTTCATAAAGGCATGCACCTATGGGTTGAAAATGTCGGGTATTGTCGGTTTTTGTCTGGTTGTGTCGTCTTTTGTCTGGTATTGTCCGTTTTTGTCCGGTTGGAGGCCTTTTATAGGGGTTTTGTTCGAGTCTTGTTCGACACTTGTTCGAGTGAGCCTTTGAAAAATATGATTTTTTGGGGACCGTGTCGAAGGAAGGTGGACGATGGGTTTGAAAAACTGCATATTGGTGTAGGAAACTACGTAAAGTTACGTATAGGATATGAGGTCGGAATTGGGTAGTTTGGTACGTTATTCCAATGCATGTTATTAGGAATATATAAAACATTAATAATGTTCATCGGCGGTATAGGCCTTTGTTAGTGGCAAGTGTAGAACGACCACCTAAAAAAAAAACAATAATAGATGAAAATCAAGAAAATAAAAATCAAGAATTTTAGAAGCTACAAAGATGAAGTTGAAATAGAATTTGGCGACTTGACCGCTTTTGTAGGTAAAAATGACATTGGTAAATCTACTGTTTTAGAAGCGTTAGATATTTTCTTCAATGATAGTAAAGGTGTAATAAAACTTGACAAAGACGACATAAATAAAAAAGCACTTGCTTTAGGAGACAATGAAATAGTTATTTCAGTTTGCTTTGAAGAACTACCAGCCACAATTGTAATTGACAGCACAAACGAAACAACTTTAAGTGCAGAATATTCACTAAACTCAAACGGCCAACTTGAGGTAATCAAGAAATATCCAAACGCAAAGACAACTCCAAATGTATTTATCAAAGCAAATCACCCAACAAATGACGACTGTAAAGACTTGTTGTTAAAGAAGAATACAGACCTACAGAAAATCATCAAAGAAAAATCAATAATTTGTAGTGACAACACCAAAAATGCAGTAATGAGAACAGCAATTTGGAACCATTATATCACAGACTTACGATTAAACGAAATTGAACTTGACATAACAAAAGGTGACGCAACAAAATCAATTTGGGAACAGTTAAAAAATTATTTACCACTTTATTCTTTATTTCAATCAGACAGAAAAAATAGCGATGGAGATAACGAAGTACAAGACCCATTAAAAGAAGCAGTAAAACAGATTTTAAGCGATAGTGGTTTAAAAATAAAATTTGCCGAAATTGCAAGTGAAGTTGAGAAAAAGCTAAAAGAGGTTTCCGACAGAACTTTGGAAAAACTGAAAGAAATGAACCCCGAAATTGCTGACAGTTTAAATCCTATAATTCCAACAGCAGAAAGTTTGAAATGGGCTGACGTCTTTAAAAATGTTTCAATCGCAGGAGACGAAGATATTCCAATTAACAAAAGGGGTAGTGGAGTCAAACGTCTAATATTGTTAAACTTCTTTAGAGCAGAAGCTGAAAGAAGAAAAACGGAAGAAAAAATTCCAAGTATTGTATATGCAATAGAAGAACCCGAAACTTCACAACATACCGAACATCAAAGAAAGCTGATTTCTGCATTCTTAACTCTTTCAGGAACAGTAAATACACAGGTAATTATTACAACACACAGTCCTGCTTTAGTAAAAGAATTAGAATTTCAACATTTGCGATTAATTAAATCTACAAGTAGCGGAAAAACTATTGAACCAGTTTCACCACATACATTGCCCTATCCATCACTTAACGAAGTTAACTTCTTGGCGTTTTCTGAAACAACAGAAGAATATCATAACGAATTGTACGGTTTTATAGAATTTGAAGGCAAAATTAATGACTTCAAAAGTGGTAAAACTCAAATTGACTACATCAGAGTAGAGAAAGACGGTAGTAAAAAAACTATAAAAATAATTTCAACAGAAAAAATTAGACACCAAATTCATCACCCAGAAAACAAAGAAAATATAAAATACACCGATGAAGAACTTGCAGAATCTATAAACTTAATGAGAAGTTTTGTAGGAACATTATTGACCACGACATAAAACACGAGCCACTAACATTGTATAAGCGCAATGCGGGCTAAAGTGCTAATCTTAAACGAATTTATCGCCGTTGTTGGTGTTTTCCACCAACAATCTTCCCTCCAGGCTACCATTCGTTTGCAACACGTGCCAAAACATAAACCTCAACCGTAAAAATAATAAAAAAATCTAAGTAACTTTCAGCCCCAGCTAACCCTCCTTCACAACGACCGCCCTACCCATAAGCCAATTTCCAATCTCAACATTTATAATCAAACAAACTCTTCCCAAATCCGTTATCCTTTAAAAACCCCATGCACAAAACATTCGAAACCGAGCGATTATTAATAAGGCCAACTTCAGAAGACGATGCCGAATTAATTTATGACTTAATGAACACGCCTAAATTCATCAAATATGTTGGCGATAGAGCGATTGATTCCATTGAAGCGGGCGCCAGTTACATTCGCACTAAAATGCTCCCACAACTACATGCGTTTGGCTATTCAAATTATACATTAATCATAAAATCAGAGGGACAAAAAATAGGCACCTGCGGACTTTATAAAAGAGAAGGCCTAAATGGTATTGACCTTGGCTTTGCACTTTTACCACAATATGAAGGTTTAGGCTATGGCTATGAGGCCTCCCATCGATTATTGAACGCAGCCTTTGAAGAATTTGACATTAAAGAAATCAAAGGAATCACGACCAAAGACAATAGCGCTTCGCAACGCCTACTTGAAAAACTTGGGCTAAAATTAAATGGTACCACAAGACTTCCAAACGAAGATGTGGAATTATTACTTTATAAAATTGTAAAACCAACTTAAACCGTCAATAAATCTTTTCTTGATCTGTAAATTTTCGTTACTTCAGGTGTTTCCCCAACAGCCATCACATAATCTGGGTTTCCAACTTGGCAGCTTATACATTATCTACAAAAAAACTCGAGATCAGACCCTAGGAAAGGAACATTCGAATCAAATCGATTTTGTCATTTCCAATTTAAAAAGATATAAATCACGCTCACAAAATCATTACCCCCTTTGAACTATAGTCCTTCAAAAGTTGATGATCACTTTTCAATTCGGTCACGATCACATCGATTTCTGAAAGCGGACATACCGAATAGTTATGACGGATATTAAGTTTATTGGAGGTTATCAATGAGACCACCTTATCTGACGAATCAATCATGGCCTTTTTAATTAAGGCAATCTCATAGCCTTCGTCGGTAATGCCTTCATCTAAAGTAATTCCGCTAGCGCCAACAAAGCAAATATCAGCATGTATTTTGGATAGTATTTGAAAGCAATCGATCCCTATGGAAACCAATGATTTTTTTTGGATTTTCCCACCGATAAAAACGGTTTCAATGTGAGGATGATCGGTTAATTGCAAAGCGATTTCCAAGCTAAAAGTATAAATGGTGGCTTTTAAATCCTTTGGCAGAGCACTCACAAACACCAAGTTTGTTGTACCACCACTTATAATAGCTACCATACCATCTTCTAAAAAAGGAATGGCTTTTTGGGCAATAACCTTCTTCTCTTCCCGATTAAAAACGGCCACTTCATTATAATGAAACAGTTTTTGAATGGAAGACACTGCGCCGCCATGTACTTTAGTCAGCAGGCCGTCTTCATCCATCTCATTCAGATCGCGACGGATAGTATCCGCCGAAACATTCAATTCCATCGCCAGCTGATCGGTGTCCACTTTTCGCTGCCGCATGACGATATCTACAATTAAACGTTGTCTATCACTTTTTTTCATAATACCATAGGGATTAAATAGGGAGGGCAAAGTAATCATAATATTGAAACCATAACAATTTTTGTTAAAATGCACGCTAACCTGCTTTTAAAATACTGAATCATTATCGATTTTGCGCTTTTAATGCATAATTAATGGTTTATTTTTGCATTATTTATGCATTTTTAAATTATTCAATTATATTTGAGAGATAAATTATTAAAACCAACTCAATATGAAAGGCAAATTATTATTGCAATTCCTGTTCGTTTTTTGCTTTGCTCAAGGCGTATTTGCTCAAAGTTTAAAAATTATGGGAACTGTCAAATCCGGCGACGACAACACACCTTTACTCGGCGCAACCGTACAGGTTAAAGGCACCACGGTCGGTACAATTACAGATTTTGACGGAAATTATGTTATTGAAGCCCCCTTAAATTCAACCCTTGTTTTTTCTTACATCGGGTATCAAACCAAAGAAATCAAAGCCATCAATGCAGGACCGATTGATGTGTCATTGCAAACTGGAGACCTTTTGGATGAAGTTATCATTACAGCTTTAGGTATTAAAAGAGAAAAGAAAGCTTTAGGATATGCAGTACAAGCTGTAGAATCTGACGCGCTTATGGAAGGGAACCAAAACAATATGGTTAACGGCCTGCAAGGTAAAGTCTCTGGTGTTACCGTCGTTAATTCTGGTGGTGCACCGGGTTCTTCCGCTATTATTTTGATTCGCGGCGGAACATCTATCACAGGAAATAACCAACCGCTATTTGTAGTGGATGGAATTCCAATTGACAACTCAACCAGCTCCAGTTTAGAAGTTGCAAGCACCAACAGAGCTTCTGATATTAACCCTGAGGATATTGAAAGTGTTTCTGTCCTTAAAGGTCCTGCTGCTGCCGCTTTGTACGGTATTCAAGCCGCTGGTGGTGCGGTAATTATTACCACTAAAAGAGGAAAAGCAGGCATGAGTACCGTGACCTATTCAGGTTCCATTTCAACAGATAAAGTTATGGGCACACCCAACGTTCAAAAAATGTATGGAAAAGGTGCTCAAATAAGAACCCCAGCAGGCATCACTTACGATCCAGAATCGTCGTTGTCTTTTGGACAAGCCATTGGTGCAAACACGCCAACGTTTAACAATATTGAAGATTTCTATAAATCGGCCGCCACCCAAAATCATAACGTAAGTTATTCCACGGGTACTGATAAAAGCAATCTTTATATGTCCATTGGAGACGTCTCTCAAAAAGGAGTCATAGGGGGAACAAGTTATGATAAAACATCATTTAAAATAAATACAAACTCCAATTTGACTGATAATTTCACGGTGGGCATTTCTGCAAACTATATCACTACAGATATTTTGAGCAGTAAACAAGGAAATGCCACTGGCAGCAGTTTCGGAAGCTTGTTAGCTTATCCAGCGGATGTCAATGCAAAAGATTACTTAAATGCCGATGGATCACAAAAAGCATTTTTCCTAAATCAACAATTTGATAACCCTTATTGGAGTGAGGTGAATAGTCCAAACTCGGATGCGACGAAACGATTAATTGGAATCATCAGTCTGAACTATAAGTTCTTAAATGATTTTAATCTATCTTATAAAATTGGAACGGATAATTATACCGAATTCAATAAAAGAGTCACAGGAAGCGGATCGTTAATTGACACTAGAGAAGATGGTTTTATCAATCAATTTGAAAAAGATCATACCCAATTGACTTCTAATATCTTTTTGAGTTATCAGAAAGATATCACGGAAGACTTTTCCTTTGATGGGATGATCGGTAATTCGGTTGAAGAATTAGATGTAAGAACGACGTTCAGTTCAGGAAGGTCTTTCTTGGCACCAGGAATTTATAGCATCGGTAATATATTAAAGGAAAATCAAGGGATTTCCGAATTGATTACCAGAAAGCGTATCGTTGGGGTTTTTGGAGAACTTAAATTTGGCTGGAAGAATTCATTATTCTTGAACTTAACAGGCCGTAATGACTGGTCCTCCACCCTTCCAAAAGATAAAAGATCGTTCTTTTACCCATCAGTGGGGATGTCGGCTGTGGTGAGCGATTTATTTAAAGTTTACGGCTCGGATATTACTTCGCCAAACGGTTTAACCTATTTCAAATTAAGAGCAACTTGGGCTCAGGTAGGTAAAGACGCACCAATTGGTGCTTTAGAAAGCTCATTGGGCACCAACATCAATGGCTTAGCGAGTTCAGCCTATACTTGGAATGGGGTTAACGTTGGAAATCCTAACTTAGAACCTGAATTCACCAATAGTTTTGAAATAGGAACGGATGTCCGTTTTCTGGAAAACAGAATTGGATTAGATTTGACTTATTATAAAAGCACCTCTGACAATCAGATTTTACGCGACATTAGAGTACCTCCAACAACCGGAACTTTTTACGCCACACTTAACGGCGGTTCCATTACCAATAGCGGTATTGAAGCGATGTTAAGATTGCAGATGCTTCCTAAGACATCCAATGTTACTTGGGATTTAGATTTCAACTTTGGCACTAATAAAAGCAAGGTTAAAGAATTACCAGGGTTTTTGAGTGAGGTTTATTTGTCCGACTCTTGGACGTTTAGAAACTCTGCTGCTGGAGCAGCGATCCTTCACGGTTCATTATTTGGACTACGTGGAAAACGCCCTGTAAAAAATCAAAATGGCGAGGTCATTATTAATTCTAATGGTTTACCTACGCTAACCGATCAAACTTATGACGACGTTAACAGAACTCCTGATTGGACTTTAGGCATTTCAAATTCCGTAGGCTATAAGAATTTCAACCTATCGTTTTTATTAGACATCGTTCAAGGTGGCGATGTGTACAACGCTACAGAATCTGCCTTAGCTTATTATGGATTAAGTACCAATACTGTTGCAGGCAGAAATGAATCAGTGGTATTGCCAGGTGTAGACGCTGCAGGCAATCCAAATACGGTTGCGGTGGATAGAGATCAGAATTATTATCAAAATTTTTATTCTCAAAACTCTGAAAACTTCATTGAAGATGGTTCATTTACACGATTGAGATATGTGACATTATCCTATAAATTTCCAACCCAAGTTTTGGATAAATTATCCCTTACAGGTTTAGAAATTTATGCTACAGGTCGTAACCTATTTACCATTACTAATTACAGCGGTGTAGATCCTGAAGTAAATACATTTGGTGCGGGCATTTCTGGTGCGGGCTCCATGAATATTGATAATCTTGGAACTCCAAACGTGAAAGGATTTGACTTAGGTTTAAGATTTAGATTTTAAAAAATTATAATTATGAAAATTTTAAAATATTCATTTATTGCGCTAGCAATAATTGCCACATCATGTAGCGATGACTACTTTGATGTCAACAGTTCAGAAACTGCTCCAACAACGAGTGGTTTAGCGCCACAGTTTAGAATACAGGGCGCTATTGAAAACACGACAGGAACTGCTCAGTATAGAGGCGCCAGGGAGATTATTGGGGTTACACAATATGCAGCCCATCACACCAAAGCCTATGAATCCAACTCATGGACTAATAACCTTACCACGGGTAGTTACTTTTTTTGGCAGAACGCTTATGTATATGCACTGCCAAACACTGCAGATCTAATTGTTTTAGGTAAAAAATATAATTCTCCAAATTACACTGCAGTGGGCAAGATATTAAGAGCCTATACTTTTGGTATGACTACAGATCAATATGGTGATATTGTAACAAAAGACACCTATGATGGAGAGTCAAACATGAACATTACGCCGAAATTCGTAACGCAAAAAGAGGCCTATCAAACAATTTTCACCTTGTTGGACGAAGCTATTGCAGAACTTCAGCAACCCAGCTCAATAGGACTTAATGTTGAAGGTGGTGATGTACTTTACGATGGCGACCAACAGAAATGGATCCGTTTCGCGCACTCTGTCAAAGCACGTTACTTAAATCATTTAAATAAAAAAACGTCTGGAGATATGGCATACAATGCTGATGCCATTATCGCAGCTTGTGAGGCCGGTATCAATTCAAACGCTTTAAATGCGCAACAAGACTTTGTGGGAGGTGAAGCAGAAAATCAAAGACAACCTTTTGCTGTCGGTGGCTACGGCTCTTCAAGATTCCGATACTTTAGTACGTTTTTTGTCAATCTGTTAAAAAACCCATTAAACTTAGCAGTTCCAGTAGAAGATCCTAGATTATCCATTATTGTTCCTGAAGCGGTTAACGGTGGTTATGTAGGTTTAGATGTGGGCCGAGGCTTGGATGGAGATCCTGCAACTAAATATTCAGCCGGAAACGGTGGTTTTTATACCAGTCCAACGTCGCCAACCTATATGATGACTTACAGTGAAGTAAAATTCATAGAGGCAGAAGCAAGATTTAGAAAAAATGATTTAACAGGAGCTTATACTGCTTTTAAAGAAGGTGTTAGAGCGGACATGGAAAAACTAAATGTACCAAGCACTGAAATGAACACCTATTTATCTTTATTAGATGCAAAAATTGGTGCAACCAATATTGGCATGTCAGCAATTATGGTTCAAAAGTATATTGCCAACATGCTTAACCCAGAAACGTGGGTAGATATGCGAAGAATGGATTACAGTGCTGCGATATACCCTGGACTAAAGCGCCCGATCAATGTTAATCTAGATATCTTTCCAGGCAGTGATGAATGGATTCAAGGGATGCTGTACGAGCGCAACGAGGAAGATCGCAACTACATCAATATGCCTAGTAATGATCCGCTTATTCGTTTGAAAACGCCATTATGGTGGAACACTTCGGAACAATAGGAATAAGATTTCCCCTTCACTTTAATCAGTAAATAAAAAGCCAACTTTTAAAAGGTTGGCTTTTTTGATGATCTAAATTTGACATTCTTATTGTTTTTAGATCACAAACTACCATTGTTTAATCACTTAAAATCTTCGGAAAGCCAAAACGCAATAATTTATTCAGATAGAAAAAATGGCACAATTTCGAAACAACAACAACAGGAACAATCTTGATAGCATCCCTAACTTTTTTGCTCAGACGCATTTCCTCTATTCGCTTTAATTTAAAAATAGGCTTATCTTTGCCGCGTGAAAGCGCATCTACATATCAAAAAAGCAGTTCTATTATCCTCGATCATGGGATTAATAGCATTATTGTTGCTGTCACCTTGCAAGGTTCGAAACTCCATCCAAACGGCGCTAGAACTTCCTCAAACAGAAGTTTCCAGCAAAAGCGTGTGTCAAGTTTATGAAGAGAATGAAACATTGGTTTCAGCTACAACAACCAATCAGCAGCAGCAGTTTCCTGCAATTCCTTATAAACAACCACATTTTGCACTTGTTACAGTTGATTTAGCTAAACAGACAGTCACACAAATTGAGGATAAAAGTGAATCGGTCGCGCTTATCCCCTACTACATTCTCTACCAGAACCTGAAGGTTCATCTGTAACTCATTTCTTATGCCAAACAAGCCGTCTTATAAAGACAGCCACAAGAAATTAGTAACTACATTTTGAGATAAATACAATGAAATTAAATATTAAAAACGATTCCGGGCTTTTAATGCTTGGGGTAAGAATGGTTATTGGCTGGACTTATTTTTCCGCTTTTTACCGAAGAATCATTTTAGAAAATAAATTAGATCCAGAAGTTGCAGGATATATCGGCGAAAAGTTCAACCACTTCCTCCCGAATGCACTTTGGATTAAACCCATCATCCTCAACTTAGTTGAAAACCCAGATAGCCTTTATGTTGCCATGGTTAGTTTTACTATTCTTGAAGGAATTGTAGGCTTGTTTCTGATTTTTGGGCTGTTCACAAGACTTATGAGTATTGGTGTTTTCGGATTGGCCATGGGCATCTTATTGGGTTCTGGATGGATTGGCACGACTTGCTTGGATGAATGGCAAATTGGCGTGCTTGGTATTGCTACAGGATACATGCTTTTCTTAAGCGGCAGCGGCACTTATTCTATGGACAATTACCTCATGAATAAGAACTATGCATTTACCAAAACAAAATGGTTTGCTTGGTTAGGCTCTGGGATATTGCCAATTAAAGATCGCATCTTTCCTAAAGTGGTATTGGTGGGTTCCATTTTAATTTTTGGATTGACCTTATACACCAATCAGGTGTTCCATGGTGGTGTTTGGGGAACCTTGCACAATAAATCGGTCAAGCCGAAATTAGAGATTACGGAAGGTCAATTCAATGAAAACGGACTTTCATTTGACGTTTATAGAACCGAAGGCGTGGACGTTTACGGCGCCTGGATGATTGACATTACGCTTACCGATAGTCAAGGCAATACCGTCATCAGCTATATACAAGATGATTTAGCAAACTTAGATGATGGCGTGATTGACAATTATTATATCGCGAAAGTGAAACCAGGAAAGCACAGTCTTATCATTCCTTTGGGAGCAAAAGCCAAAATGAATTTTAAGGATGCTGTTTTTATAAACCTCCCAAAAGGAACTTACAATCTAAAAATAACGGATATCAGCGGTGCCAATTGGGATCATAGTATTACGAAGTAGGATTTAATAAAAGTCTACTAAATAAACAGTCTTTTGAAATGTGAACAGGTCTTGCATTTTGGGAGGCTGTTTTTAATATGAACATAGACCGCTGCGCTGTTAAGATAAAGAATAAAGACTTGTTTCGCTAAAAATTCAAGAAATCCATGAAATTAAAATCCGTGTAATCTGTGCATTCTGTTTCTAAAAAGAAACAAAGAATCAAGAACAAAAATTATGACTTGTGATTCTTGAATTACTCGAAATCTGA
>NZ_JBDSLS010000080.1:0-3689 GCF_039916245.1 Gelidibacter sp. | reverse complement strand
CCTCTAATTCTGATTTCAGACCCTCCACCTGGATCTCCACCACCGGAGGTGATGCGAACCCCAGCAGACTTACCAGACAATAACTGTTCTGGTGAAACGATGGCTCCTTGGTTAAATTCTTTTTCGCCGATTTTTTCAACAGCACCTGTAGCATCTTGCTTAGTCGTAGCACCATATCCAATCAAAACAATTTCGTCCAATTGAGCGGTATCTTCCATAAGTGCAACGTTTAATTTTGGTTGTCCATTATAGATGATTTCCTGAGGTTTGAACCCAACATAAGAAAACACAACAACTTCACCGTTTCTCACGCTGATGCTGTAGTTGCCATTAAAATCTGTAGTAGTTCCAGTGGCAGTTCCTTTAACTGTAATATTTACGCCTGGTACGGGTAATGCGTTAGCTTGCTCTGTAACGGTCCCAGAAACAGTGGTTTGAGACCACAGGACTGAGGGTATCATAAATACCAGTAACATTAAGCCATTCATAAATGTTTTCATACACTATTTTTAAAGTTGATTGCGTTAATAATTCACTAATATTCTCACTTCTTGAGTTAAATCTATGTAAATTTTAGATCAATTGGAGAGTTGCCATTATCAGATTAGCAACGAAAACGTTTGCGTGTTGACAACTTTCTTTATAAATGTGAGGAATGGCCTGAAAATAATCAAAAAATCGAGCAATAAACAACAATGCCATACCTTTGATTTTTCGGGTTAGAAAGTGTTGTTAATTATGATTAAATTATAGATATTTAAAAAACAGTTTTGATCATAAACTTACATATGAAAAAGAAAATTACCTTAAAACAGATTGCAAGAGAATTAGACGTTTCAATCTCTACGGTTTCAAAAGCGCTGAGAGATAGTTTAGAAATTAGTGAAGATACCCGGCAAAAAGTACAGGCTTTTGCCAAGTTTTATAACTACCGCCCTAACAATATCGCACTCAGCCTACAAAATCAAAAAACAAAAACGATAGGCGTCATTATTCCCGAAATTGTACACCATTTTTTCTCAAAGGTCATTAGAGGTATTGAGTTGGTGGCCAATAAAAGAGGGTATAATGTCATCATCGGTTTGTCCAATGAATCTTTTGATAAAGAGATTATTAATATGCAAATGTTGGCCAGTGGTAGTATTGACGGTTTTATCCTTTCTATTTCGAAGGAAACTTTACAAAAACAGGATTACCATCATTTTAAGGAAACGATTAATCAAGGGATGCCGATTGTCATGTTTGACCGTGTGGTCAATGAAATCAACTGTGACAAGGTTATTATTGATGATTTAAAAGGGTCAAAAAACGCCGTAACCAAACTCCTGTCCAACGGCTGTGAAAATGTGGCGATAATTACTACGAAAGATTATGTGAGTGTCGGTAAATTAAGGACTCAGGGTTATTTGGAAGCATTAGAAGATTACAAAATAACCCCAGATCCAAATTTGATTCTTAAGGTTAATGATGAATTGGTTTCTGAAGATCATTTGGAATCTTTGGAAGCGGAAATAAAAGGTTTATTTCAAAACAACAAAAACATAGATGGTGTCTTTGCTGTAAATGAATTATACGCCATTATAGCTATGAAAGTAGCGCGCAATATGGGTATGAAAATTCCAGATGATCTTCAGGTTATTGGCTTTACAGATGGCGTGCTTTCCAAACATGCCACACCAAGTTTAACCACCGTAAGTCAGCATGGTCAAGAAATGGGCGAAAAGGCTGCTGAACTGCTGATTGATAACCTTGAACGCGAAGATGAAGAAGAGCATTTTGAAACCGTTGTAATCGAAACAGAACTTATAGAAAGAGACTCCACCAAATAAAAAAAGTATTGTCCATTTAAAAACTTTATTATCTTTGCCACAATTCAAAACTTTATTTTCACTTCTTACAAATAAGTTTTGATGAGTTTTATCGCTTGTCAATAGTATTAATTTAAACATACTATTAATGAAAAAGCGTACACTTGGTTTTTGGGAAATCTGGAACATGAGTTTCGGTTTCTTAGGAATCCAGATGGGTTTTGCCCTACAAAATGCTAATGTTAGCCGAATTTTCCAAACTTTAGGAGCCGAGATTGATGACATCCCCATTCTTTGGGTTGCCGCACCTTTAACGGGGTTAATTGTTCAGCCTATTATTGGCTATTTGAGTGATCGCACTTGGCATTCCCGATTGGGCCGTCGCCGACCTTATTTTTTGGTGGGTGCTATTTTGGCCTCTTTAGCTTTGTTTATCATGCCTAATTCGCCAGTACTCTGGGTAGCGGCTGGCATGCTGTGGATTTTGGATGCCTCCATTAACGTGTCCATGGAGCCTTTCCGGGCCTTTGTGGGCGACAACCTTCCAGACGAACAACGCACTAAAGGCTTTGCCATGCAGAGTTTCTTTATTGGGATTGGGGCTTATGTGGCTTCAAAATTGCCGTTGATGTTGACGTACTTTGGAGTCGCCAATACCGCAGCAGAAGGAATTATTCCCGATTCGGTCAAGTACTCCTTTTACATTGGTGGTGTCGCCTTTTTTGTAGCGGTGTTGTGGACGGTTTTGCGTTCCAAGGAATATTCTCCCGAAGAAATACGAGCTTTTGAAGCTCAGGAAAAAGAATCGAAACCTGTGGAAAGCGATTTTTCTGAGGAATGGTATCAAAAAAATGGCACTTCGCATTTAATTAAGGGGATCATTGTTTTGTTTATTGGTTTGCTTGCTTCCTTTTTGGTTTATAATTACCATCTCAAAGCAGATCTTTATGTGCTAACCTTAGGATTAATATCTTTTGGAGGACTGGCCTTAATTGTATCTGGACTCCTGCAGAAAAACAATTCTAAAAACGGCTTTGTCAATATCGTGAACGATTTTCAGATGATGCCAAAGGTCATGAAACAATTGGCTTGGGTGCAGTTCTTTTCTTGGTTTGCATTATTTTCTATGTGGATTTATGCCACAGGAGCAGTGACCGAACATATTTATAAAACGACCGATACCACTTCGGAAGCTTATAATATAGGCGCCAATCAGGTGGGCGAAATGTTTGCCAATTACAATATCATTGCGGCAGCCGTCGCCTTTTTATTGCCGCTATTGGCAAAGCGAACGAGTCGGAAATTTACACATTTCTTGGCTTTGGTTGCTGGTGGATTGGGACTGATGTCACTTTATTTCATCACAAATCCAACCACTTTTATGATTGAATGGTTGCCAATGATTGGCGTAGGTGTAGCTTGGGCGAGTATTCTATCCGTTCCTTATGCCATGCTTTCAGGATCTTTACCAGCTTCTAAAATGGGATACTATATGGGTGTTTTTAACTTCTTTATTGTGATTCCGCAATTGGTGGCTGCTTCTATTTTAGGGTTTTTAGTCTCCAAATTTTTTAATAATGAACCTATTTATGCCTTATTGATCGGAGGCTGCTCAATGATCTTGGCAGGCATTCTTTCACTAATGGTCAATGACAAAGAAACAATAACAATCAATGAGTAAAAAAGCATTCATATTTGACCTTGACGGCGTAATCGTCGATACTGCAAAATATCATTTTTTGGCCTGGCGGAAATTGGCCAATAGTATGGGTTTTGATTTCACGCACGAACAAAACGAACAATTGAAAGGGGTGAGCAGAGTGAAATCCTTAGAGAAAATTCTCGCTTGGGGAAATAAAAGCGTGAGCGAAGATGAATTTA
>NZ_JBDSLS010000079.1:0-9060 GCF_039916245.1 Gelidibacter sp. | reverse complement strand
TTGTCGAATAACTAGTTTTTTAATATTTTTGTTTCGCCTGAAAAGTCCCATAAAATTATTTTTTTTCGCAAAAACAAAAATAAGGGATTCTCAGGCACTTTTTATTTTAGACTTTCGGATAATAGTGCTTTATTATAGGACGTCATGCATCAAAATAAGTTAATACTATGATGTTATTCCAAATAAGAAAAACCATTGGATTGAATCTCAAAAAACCTTAAAAGTTATGATGAAATCGTGACTCGTTATTACGAAAACAAAAAGGATTAATTACTTCTCTTTTTGCTTCTGCTCAGCACTTTGTATTCTTCGTAGCATTCGTTGATGGCATCCAAAATCTGGAGGTCATTAGCCGTTTGAATAAAATCTCTGGAGTAGTTGCATTGACTGACAATTTCATCTAAATCTAATCGATCTACTTCTAGTAAAACCATCAACATTTCACGATCAAAACGAGCTGCGAGCAAGTTTCTGATTTCATCGTCTTGTTTCATTTGTTTTAACTTCCGAAGCTGATTGCCTTTTTTGCCAAACATATTGTATAAGAAGTCGGCAGGATTAAAAATGGCTCCCAAAGCTTTGTTTATAGCGCCTGTGGTTCCGCCTTCATATCCTGTTGTGGATAAACCAGAAATACTATAGCGATAATTGGTTCTTACCGGAACTTGTTTGATATCGACCTCTAAAAAACCCGTAAGTCTTAATTGATTGACGACGACTTCTTCAAGAGCAAGCGCCAGTTCGGTCATTTCAATTTTGGTTTCCCCAAATTTTAGCCAGTCGTTGGTTACTTTTACTTTAATGGATTTATAACCCAAAAACGAAAAATGCAAAGTATCATTAGCAATGGACTTGATTTCAAACTCACCTTTATTGTTTGTGGTCGTGCCAATAACTTGATTTAAGTTGACGATATTGACGCTCTCCAAAATTTCATTTGTACTTGTACTATAGACCACACCTTTAACAGAAGAGGGTGTTTGGGCCACACTTAGTGAAGAAATGAATAAAAAAGCAGTAAGTATTAGTAGGTGCCTCATTGATTTATTTAATCGTTAAAAATAAGAAACTAAACTTAGATACATCACTAAATATGGTAATTTTCATATAAAATTAACGTTAGGGAAAAGGCATAAGTAATCAGGTATTAACTAAAGCGTAACAATGAATTTCATAAAATAAAAAAAACGAAGCGAAAAGTTTAAACTTCCCACTTCGTTTTATATTATTAAATTACGAATTTCAAATTTTGTCATCCGTCATCTGTCTTGCTACTAGTCTCTGCGTCTTGAAACTTTCGGTCTAGAGAAATTTGAATCCGATGATTTCTCCCCTACACCAGCTCCAGCACGCCTGTCGCGTCTGTTTGGGCCAGCACTTTCTGCTCCTGAACGTCTTGGTCTAGAAGAATCAGAAGAAGTTCTTCTGTCACTTCTTCCGCCACCAGATCCGAAATCGCCTCCAGAACGTCTTTCACCTCTCGGTTTAAAATCGCCACCTTCTGAACGTCTTCCGCCGCCGCCGCTAGGACGTCTTTTGTTTCTGCTGGTTCCGCCACCTTGATCTTCACTCACTTCAACATTTACAAAACGACCGTTGTGTTTGTAGTCAGTAAAGAAAGCCAATACTTTTTCCTGCAATCCTTTTTCAGTATTGAAGAAAGAGAAACTTTCCTTAACATCAACTTTAAAGACATCATCTCTTCCAAGTTCAAGAATTTCTTTTAAGTAATCCTTTAAACTCATCCAGTCATAGCCGTCTTTTTTACCAACATTGATAAAATAACGTGAGGAATCATCTCCATTGCCATAATCACGTCCAGAGTCGCGTCCAAAATCATCTTCTCTATCACTTCCGCGTGATTCAGATACCGATAAGTTTTTTGATTTATTATAGTAGTTAAAGAATCTTGTAAACTCAACCGAAAAGAATTTTTGAATCAATTCTTCTTTGGTCGTATCTTCAAGTAATTCGTTGATACTGCCTAAATATTTTTCAATTTCAGGATTGATTTCTGTCTTGTGGATTTTATTTGCCAAAGACATTAATTGTACTTCACAAATTTCCATTCCATCCGGAATGTCTTTTTTCACGAAGCTTTTATTGATAATGCGCTCGATACTTTTGATTTTGCGCAATTCACTTTTAGAAACAATAACGATAGAAACCCCAGTTTTACCTGCACGTCCTGTTCTACCTGAACGGTGTGTATACGTTTCGATTTCATCAGGTAATTGGTAGTTGATAACGTGTGTAATGTTGTCCACATCAATTCCACGAGCGGCAACATCAGTAGCCACCAACATTTGGATTTGATTTTTACGGAATGAGTTCATGACCATGTCACGTTGGTTCTGGCTCAAATCGCCATGTAGAGCACCAGCGCTATAGCCATCTTCAATTAATTGTTCCGCCACTTTTTGCGTATCGCGTTTGGTACGACAGAAAATCACTGAGAAAATATCAGGATGTGCATCAGCCAAACGTTTTAAGGCTTGGTAACGGTCACGAGAATTCACTAAATAATATTCGTGGGATACTTGATTGGTACTTTCATTTTTATTACCAACTGTAATTTCAACTGGCGAATTCATGAATTTTTTAGCAATATTCGACACTTCTTTAGGCATCGTTGCTGAAAATAACCAGGTATTTTTGTCTGCTGGAGAATGGGAAAGAATATCTGTAATATCCTCATAGAAGCCCATGTTCAACATCTCATCAGCCTCATCAAGTACGGCGTATTCAATTTTAGAAATGTCAACCATATTACGGTTAATCATATCTTTCATACGACCTGGTGTAGCAACAATAATTTGTGCGCCTCTTTTTACTTCACGAGCTTGATCCGTAATACTTGCACCACCATAAATAGCAACAACATTAAATCCTTTGCAGTATTTTCCGTAGTTTTTTAATTCGTTGGTAATTTGTAAACAAAGTTCACGTGTAGGAGAGATGATCAAGCCTTGAGTGGTTCTGCTTTCAATGTTGATTTTTTGCAACATAGGAAAGCCAAACGCCGCAGTTTTACCTGTTCCTGTTTGCGCTAAAGCCACTAAATCAGTGTCTTGCTCTAATAAAATTGGAATTGCTTTTGCTTGGACATCACTTGGCGTTGTAAAGCCAATATCACTAATAGCACGTAATAGGTCGTCATTAAGACCTAAATCTTGGAATGTGTTCATTCGATTTAATAAGTATTCGATTATGTTCTTTGGTGTTACAACAGAAGCGAATCGACTTACTTAACCTAAACTTCCAGTAACACATCCTCACCTTGAGGAAAATTTCAAGGTGCAAAACTACGATTTATTTTTTTTACTACAATTTATTTTTTATGTTTTTTTCAGAAAGGATAAAAATAGTTAATTCGGCTTTGATTTTTAGCTATCCAATTGTTATGATACTTGGTCTTGAAAATAGTAGAAGATTACTGTTGCATATTTAAGAATTGTACCAGTAATTGCACCGCTTTTCCACGGTGGCCGATGCGGTTTTTTTCTTCCAAAGAGATTTCCGCAAATGTTTTGTCATAACCTTCAGCTTTAAAAATAGGATCGTAGCCAAAACCTTGGTCACCCATTTTATCCATTGTGATTTCTCCTTTACAAATCCCGGTAAATAAGTGTTGTTTCCCCTGAAACTCCAATGCAATTACCGTTTTGAATTGGGCATTTCTGTTAGATTCGTTGTTTAGATTCTTAAGGATTTTTTGAATATTATCTTCTGAGTTGCGCTGTTCGCCAGCATATCGTGCCGAATATACGCCAGGTTCTCCGTTAAGAGCGTCAACTTCTAATCCTGTATCGTCCGCAAAACAATCATAACCGTAATGCTTCTTAATGTACTCTGCTTTTTGGATGGCATTACCTTCAATAGTGTCTTGGGTTTCTGGCACATCTTCAACACAACCAATGTCAGCAAGACTCAATAGTTTTATGTGATCTGGAATTAGGCTTTGAACTTCCTTGAGTTTGTTGAGATTATTGGTGGCAAAAACGAGTTGCATAGTGAAATTGATTTTTGAATTGGATCGGTTAATATAATGTAAAATTTAGAATCTGTTTTTATGACTTCAAGAGTTACATAAGAATTTTAAATTTAAGCTTAATTTATGATTTATGTCATTAGGTCTTTCTTTTTAAACCCTTAATTTAGTCCTATAACTTAAAAATAATAGATATGACAATTAACATCCAATTTATAAACTTAGATTACAGTGATTCACTTGCAGCCTTCACTAAAGAAAAATTAAATAAACTCGCTGATAAATACGAATGGTTGATTAGCGCTGATGTGTTTTTCAAAGAAGAAGGTACTAATCCTGAAAAAGGAAAAATTTGTAATATTAAATTAAGTCTTCCAGGGCCTCAAATATTTGCAACTTCTGATGAAAAAAATTATGAAATGTCGGTAAAAGAGACAATTAGTGATTTGGAAATTCAGTTAAAAAAGAGAAAACAGACGCTTTTGGCACACTGATTTAGGTATGAGGGAATAGGGATTAGGTATTATGAGAAGTCGAAATTGAATTTGAGGTTGAAATTGAAAAATTAGTTTAAACTTAAACTTGAACTCGAAACCTGAAGCTTGCTTGCTCGTCCGTAGCTTTAGCGAAGGCGGGAAACCTCAAACCCCAAACCTCCAACCTATTTCAGCGATGAAAATAAGGTTCATTTCTTAAAATAGTAAAAGCATGATACAATTGTTCGATCATGAACAAGTGGATCATTTGATGGGAAAAAGTCATTTTAGATAATGATATTTTCCCATTTGCTTTTTCATAAACTTCTGATGATAAATCCTTGAAACCACCCGTCGCAATGCCGGTGGGTTGTTTTTTTTTAAATTTTTATCCATTTAAGTTTAGTATGGTTTCAATAAAAAGATTGATGTAAATCAAAGTCGTAAAAATTCCCAACCGAATTCAAAATCTATAAAATTGGTTTAATTCAGATCTAAGACTGTTGATTATCAAAATTTAGCTATTCATATCATTTCATGATTTTCGAAGACTTTTTCAAATAATTTAGTGGTTGTAAAAGAGTGATCATCAATTTACAATCAAAAAACGAATAGTAATCTTAAATTTTATTTATCATGAAAACTTTAATTTTTTTATCAGTATGTGTGTTATGGGCTTCGATTGGTCAAGCTCAAGAAATCACGAAATTAGATGAGGTAAAAGTTAAATATTCGCCTCTAAATGCAGATATAACCCAAAATGGTTCGGTTTTTACAATTAAAATCAAACCTCGTGGGGTACATGAATTCGTGAATAATCCGATAGGGTTTTTGAATGAGAATTTTGACATCCGTAAATTTATCAATTTGGTTAGCCATGAGGAATATGAATCCTATTCAGTAGAGCTTAGAAGTTCAAAAGGATTTATGGTCGCTAGTTATGATGGGGAAGGCAATTTGATTTCTACTCAACAAAATTTCAAAAACATCCTAATGCCGCGCCATTTAAGATTGCAAGTTTATAACTCCTATAAAGGTTGGGATTTGATTAAAAACAAATATATAGCAAGCACAAAAGGAATAATTTTGGATAAAGCCGTCTATAAATTAACGTTGAAAAATGGAAATCAAAAACGTAATATAACATTCGATGCTTTGGATAAGGATTATGGCGTAGTAGCTAATAATTAAAAAATTGAACAAAGTTTTGGCAGTTAATTAAGGTCACCAAATCATTATGGTCATCAGATTATGGTCTGATGACCTCTTTGATTAAATTAATTTTGAATGTACTTCCGATTATTTATTTATGAATAATTTATAACTCAGTTGGATGAGATTAAATAACTTTAAATTACTTTTAGATAGCTATTAATTTTCGCACCTTAGATTATGAAAGCATTGGTCATAGATGACGAAGAACTGGCGCGTAAAAGAGTTCTGAAATTATTGGAAACAGTGCCTCAAATTGAAGTGCTTGGGGAATGCTCAAATGGTAAAACCGCAATAATTTCCATCGATAAACTTCAGCCAGATCTTATTTTCCTTGATATTAACATGAAGGACATGAATGGGTTTGAAGTGCTCCAAAAAATGAAAATATCTCCAAAACCTATTGTAATCTTTGTCACGGCTTATAATAACTATGCTTTGAAAGCTTTCGAAGTGGAGGCGTTTGACTTTTTGCTAAAACCATTTAAGGACCAACGTTTTTTTAGGATTATAGACAGGGTTTTAAAAACTTCAAAGTCAGAGGCTGATGCTAACTTCAAAAAACGATTTGAAGAGTTGTTCCATTTTTACAGCATGAAATCGGGAAAAGTCCCGATGCCGACAAAATTCCTGATTAGGCAAGGCAATAAAACCATCTTAATCAATCCTTTGGATATCATGTACATTACTTCTTCAGGATATTATGTGGAGATTTTTGTTGCGAATAAAAAGTACATGTTGCGTGAAGCATTGACCAAACTCTGTGATGGACTTGACGAAGCTGTTTTTTTTAGAATCCATAGATCGAGCGTCGTAAATATAAATTTTGTTAGAGAAATTGTGCATTCTAGTTTTTCTGAAATTGACGCCAAAATGACCGATAATAAAATGTTGCGCATAAGTAAATCTCATAAAAATGAATTTCTTGAAAAAATAGGAATATCATGAACTTCTTCAATAAAAAAAGACAATTTATAGACCTGAATCTCGTTTTGCTTTTGGCTGGTTTTTATCTTCTTTTTTACCTCGTTTTGATTGCAAAAATACTTTACATGGAATCCATTGGGAATGAGGGCATGTCGTCCTCATTGCGTGATTTTTTAATCTATAATCCATTTCTCGATTATATTATCGTGGTGAGCTATATGACGTTTATAGCCGTGAGCACCAAGCGGTTTTTAAATAAAAATTATTCTTGGGTTAAAATTATTTCTATCCATACGGTCTTATCGCTTTTTATTGGAATGGTCATACGTCTTATTACCGATTTGCAAAGTTGGCTAAAAGGAATGTTTACCATATCTGAATACGACATTCAATATAGTATTTATAGGTTTATGAACGTAATTGAGTTGAACTTTTTGACCTATTTTGCCATGGTTTTTATCGTTTATACTTATTATTATTTAAAACAGGTGAAAGAAGCTGAGAAGAAACAAAATCAACTGGAAGCACAATTGGTAAATACCAGAATTAAAATGCTTTCATCACAAATGCAACCACATTTTTTGTTTAATACCCTAAACTCGATTGCTGTCTTAACAGATATTGATCCTGGTAAGGCCAAAGATACGATTGCCGATTTGAGTGATTTTCTTAGAGAAATACTTAAGGACAATGGGGGTCATACCATAAGGCTTGAAAAGGAACTTCGAATTCTTGAATATTATCTCAATATTTTAAACGTAAGGTTTTCAGATCATTTAGTTATAAAAAAAGAGATTGATGAAGCTTTACTTCAATATAATGTGCCCACACTATTACTTCAGCCAATTATAGAAAATTCAATTAAGCATGGTTATTCGTATGATCATACAGAGTTGGAGATACTCATTAAAATTTATGCTGAAAACGAGCAATTGGTGATTATAGTTGAAAATAATGGTGCGTTGTTAAAAGATAGTCCAACTGCCTTATTTAAAAAGGGAATTGGTTTATCAAATATAAACGACAGGTTGCGCAATCTTTATGATGAGAATTATATATATGAAATCAAAAACAAGGATGACCAATCTGGAGTGGAAACCATTGTTAAAATTCCCAGGAGTAATTAGTGTTGATTACTTCGGTTCGATTTGTGCCATTGATTTCGGTTTCATAGTGCCAGGCATTTCGGTTCAAACTGTGCCATTTTTGCCTGTTTGGTAAAAGCCTATAGTGGTTCGATTTGTGCCATATTTCGATCTGGTCCAACTGTACCGACTTTGAAAGATCAAGTATTAATTACCTTATCGCTTAAAAGTATGCGATATGGCCAACACACTTGATCCAATGGACTTAAAACAAATCATTTCCCTATATATTGATGGGTTTAGCAACCGTAAAAAAGGTGCTACCCTAGGGATATCCCGCAATACGGTAAACAATTATATGCGCCTGTTCAAGGCCAGTACCCGTTCTTTAGAAGAACTGCTGGCCAGTGACAATGTTGCCCTTGAGGCGCTCTTTCCTTCCAGCACCACCATAGCCAATCCCCGTTATGAGGAGCTCATGCTGTATTTTGATGGTATCAAGAAAGCGCGGAACCATCCTGGGTTTACCTTTTTGTTCCACTATCAGCAATATGTACAGACCGCTAAGGAACCCTACAGTTATACCCAGTTCATGGAGCGTTACAACCGTAAGTTTACAAAGGCCAAGGGATCCATGAAACTGGAACATGATTCGGGCAATGAGATGTATATGGACTACGCTGGCAAAAAAAAAGCATTTTGTGGACTGGGCCACTGGGGAGCTCATCGCGGTGGAAGTCTTCGTGGACATCCTGCCCAACAGTAAGTACACCTATGTGGAAGCCTGCCATAGCCAAAAGAGAGCGGATTTTATTACCTGCTATGGCCATGCCCTGGAGTTTTATGGTGGCGTTTCCAAGGCCATCGTCTCCGATAATTTAAAGTCGGCCGTAACCAGAGTGCCAGCCGTTATGAGGCAATTATCAACCGCAGCTTCAAGGACTTTGCCAGGCACTACAACTGTGTGATCAACCCCACCAGTGGATATTCCCCGCAGGACAAGGCGCTTGTAGAGAATGCTGTCCATCTTGCCTATCAGCGCACCTATTACCCTTTGCGCAAAATGATTTTCTTCTCCCAGAACGAGCTCAACAAAAAGATCCGCAAGCTGTTGACGGCCTATAACAATCTACTGTTTAAAATAAAGCAGGCCAGCCGTCTGGAGCTCTTCCAAATTTCATGAATTTCGCGGATTTCGATTTTTCGAATTTTGAGTTTGTACTTTTAATTTTAAGTAATTGCTCAGATTTCGAGTAATTCAAGAATCACAAGTCATAATTTTTGTTCTTGATTCTTTGTTTCTTTTTAGAAACAGAATGCACAGATTACACGGATTTTAATTTCATGGATTTCTTGAATTTTTAGCGAA
>NZ_JBDSLS010000078.1:0-13014 GCF_039916245.1 Gelidibacter sp. | reverse complement strand
CGCTGGTTTTATTTTTTCTATTCGTAATCGTTGAATTCCGACGTTGTTTTTTACAATTAAATCTTTATTATTTCACTTAAAAACCTCAAAAAAAATCAATTTCGATTCTGCTTTTTTTTCAACGTTTTGCCGTGTTTCTATTCAGCCAAAACTTTTGATTTCTAATTTTTTATTGTTAAAAATTGAACTTTTGGAAATGGTTTTTTCCGTAAAGTTCTGCGGTAGTATTTGATTTTTTTTCCGAACGTTTCGTAATTCCGCAAGAGTATTTATTCCGATGTTATTTTTTTATCGAATTAAGGATTCTTTCTTAAAAGTCTAAAATTTTGAATTTAAGTACGGTTTTTATTGATTTTTTTAACTGGCGCACAACGTTTATGTGTATGAGCTGTGGCGATTAATATTCACGGACTTTCCAAACGGTGAATTGCCTTTGGTAAATCCGCAGGATTTTCCAAATAGGCACGAACTAAGCCATAGATTATACACGGTGTTAGCACACGGTTTTAATTCTTCATCCTCGTTTTAAATCGGACGAAATGTTCTTTAAAAGTCTAATTTAATCAAATAAGATTAATTTTTGTTGCGGTTTTCCGTATTCCGTTTTTTGTCTTAATTTTTTCCGATTCGGTCGATAAACTCATCTTTTGGTTTTTCCCTAAACATCAAAAAAAACTCCGATTTTTTCGGAAGATTTTTCTGCGTCAGAGCGAATTTCTCCGTACTATTTGTCGTTCTATTTTTAAGCCAAACTTTTGGCATTCATAGGTTTTCGGGTTTTAAGCGACTTATTATTGGATCTCAAGGATTTTTTTGTTTTTCGCAAAATAGGTAAATTCCGTGTTGTGAATTTTAATTCTTTGAGTTCATAAAAACCAAAAAATTTTCTGTTTAATATTGCGATTTCCGGTTTTTTTTAACTGTGTGCTAACGTGTTTGTATAAGAATAGTAGGGCGGAAAAAATGCGATTACCATTCGGTTAAACACAAGCCAAATTTTTAAATTTTTCTTATTATATTTTCTTTATCAATAAGCCAAATTTAAAAATTTGGCGACCTTGTAAATGTGCCATTATCATTGGGTTAAGCACTTATTGCCCTATTGTTTTTATACGTTGTTAGGCAACGTATTTTTATTCTTCATACTTTATTTCCCTTTTGATTGAACCTGAAATACTATCATTGTGAATACTTGTTTTTATTATCCAATTTTTATTTGAATCATACTTATATTTATAACTCCAAATACCAATTGTATCGTTATTTTCATCCAATTGTAAATGTTTTTTAAGATTACCAAATTTATCAAATTCTTGAATTAAAATCATATATCTGGTAGCTCCAATTGGCTCTACAATATTTTTAATTAGTGTCTTTTCTGAATTGTAGTATTTTTTAACTTCTGTGTAGTTTGAATTATCGACAAAATCTTCTTTTACTATAATTAAATTTTTCTCATATTCATAAATATTATTTTTAGTAGGCTCTGAACCTCTTTGAATTTCCTCATTTTTCAATTTTCCATTTGAGTCATAGTTTTTAAGAATAATCTCTTTATAATTTGATTCAGGAAAGTAACTTTCCATCTTAATTAATTTATTATTTGAATTGTATTTTTTGTTGATTGTCATCACATTCTTTCCCTCCATTGAATCTATTCTTTTAATGGGGTAGTTGCTTTTATTGTAATATAAATATGAAATAATAGTTTTCTTATCGTTTTTATTCTTAACTATTTTAATACTATCAAACTCTGTGTATTCATATTCGTATATATTCGAAGAGTCAATAATTAATTTTTTTAATCTATTTCTGTTGTCATAGAAGTATAGTTTTTCTTCATAGCTTTCAAATCCTATATAGTCTCTCGAATTAAGAATAGAATCATTAATCTGTAAGATTTTTTCAGATTTTATTTTTGGAATATTTTTATTTACTGATTGATTTTGTTTACAGGCGAAACATAAGAATATTAAAAGGAATAAGGTTTTTTTTTCATTTTTCATATGTTGCCTAACGTTTATGCGTAAGAATAGTTGCGTGGGATAAACACCTAAAATAACAAAAATTGACCGAGCCTGTGGAAATTCCGCAGGAATTTCCAAGTAGGCGAGAACCAGCAATTATTTTTACGCGGTGTTGGCGGTAGTTTTTATTCTATTCGTATTATTTCATTAACCTCTTTGCACCAATCCTTTATTTCTCCTTTTTTATTAAATTCAAAGTGATAAATTACAGTTTTATTTTTATGAGCTTCATTAATATCCACGTAAATTTTATCCGTTCCGATTCCTTCTGTATTCGGTGGGGAAATATATAATTTCGGAAAATTTCCATTTCCATTTCGCTTTATTTTAAATTTCCTTTTGTCCAAGTCACGAAAATCAAGTTCATAACGATTAGAATCGATATTGTATTGACTTTTTGTATATGAGTCAAGTTCTTGGAATTGGTTATTGTTTTTCCAATCGATTCCCAAACAGATTGGATTTGAAATTCCTGAAGTATGGAATTGGTTTACATATGGAAAGACTTTAATTTTCTTTTGGATAGGGAAAGAATCCAGAAGTTTAGTCCGATAAAAATCGAATGCAATTTGTTCAAAAAACGGAAAATCTTTTTGGGCAAATCCAATTCCGCAATTGAGCATTAAAATCAGAAGTATTACTTTTTTCAAGATTCAATTTTTGTTTTATGAACGATTTTTTTTCAAATTACCGCCAACGTCTCGCAGCTAGGAACAGTACCTGTTTTACCTGCGAGACTAAATTAACATTAATTTCATTCAAATTAATATCCTTTCCAAAAAAGCGGGACAGGTATTGTTTTTAGCTGTTGTTGTGTTTAGTTTTTTATTTGGGCGTACCTCTTTTTAATTAGGGGAATAGCCTTTTTTGTAAAAGACGGAGTTTGGCCAACTGTTCCAGAACATTCCAAAAATGCACTTTCGCACTTTAATGAAGCCATAAAATATGAGCGATATCCGGAGATATCGAGTCGTCTTTTCTGGACTTATCAATGCGCAGATCTGTTTTAAAGTCAGTAAAATAAAACTATTGACTTTGTCATTTTATTTTACTAACTTGTTCAAGTCTTTTACGTTCCCAACGTTTTGATAGCGAGCTCTCAACGATGAAATCGAAAGACTTGGGCAAAGAAAAATCTTTCCCTTAAAACAGCATCCTCTCCATTTATTGATAATTCATTGTGCAAAACCGCACAGTTGGTCCAAATTAAACACAACTTATATATACAAGCATCAAAAATATCCTTATCCTTTTCTTTTGGTGGGATAGGCGTACCTTTTGGTGCTTTTGTTGAACAATATAGATTATATATCCATGTCGTCAAATGGGTTTTTAATATTTTTTAAACTGCTTTGACTTACATGCGTATAAATCATGGTGGTTTTAGGACTGTTATGGCCCAATATATCTTGAATATATCTCAAATCGGTGCCGCTTTCGAGTAAATGTGTAGCATAACTGTGCCGCAAAGTATGTAAGGTCACGTGCTTTTTGATGGCTGTTTTTTGTAGAGCATTTCGTAAAATTTTTCGGCAGCTGCCTTGAGAGTACATTTGCCCATCTATGCCTTCAAATAAATAGGTCTTCGGTTTGTAAAGCGCATAATAGTTTCGCAGAGTAATTAAGGTTTTAGAACTTAAGGGGACATAGCGATCTTTCGCCCCTTTGGCGTGCTTAACATGTATAAAGCCCCGAGTGCCGTCGATGGCATCAATTTTTAAGGCTAACGCCTCACCAATGCGCAGACCACAGGCGTATACCAAAATTAAAATGGTTTTATGCTTTATGTTTTTTACTTGGGTCAAAAGATGCTTCACTTCATCTTTTGATAAAATTTCTGGTAAACGTTTCTCTTTTATTGGACGTTCAATATTTTCGATGTCTAATTGGGTATTGTTATGATTGTTGTAAAACAGTTTAATCGCACTTATAATTTGGTTCTGAAAGGTTCTGCTATAGCCGTTTCTGAGGATATAATCTTGATTGAATGTGATGATGTCATTTTTATTAATTTCAAAAATTTCTTTCGAAGCGTGAAATCGGAAAAAAATGGCCAATACGGAAATATAATTTTCAATCGTGTTTTGGCTATAGCGCTTCTGAAGTAAATAATTTTTAAAATTAAGGAAGGCATCATGATGTTTTTTCGAAAGTTCCCCGAGCGCGATGTATATTTTAGTTGGAGTTTTAATAAATGAGCTTTCCTTTGCAGGTCCTAACGCTCTGTAGTCAACATAATGATGTTGAAGTCTTAAATAATTAAATAGTCTCTGTTTATTATCGGAAGTATGTGCTATATAAAAAATGTTGTGAGTATGGCTCCATCGCACACCTTCAAATGCTTTAATATAAGCGCTCAGATGTTCATCATGATCAAAATGAATGGCCATTTGAGAGGTGTTTCTATGAAAGAGAAGAGAGAGTGTTATGGTGGCCATATGGAGGTGTATAAATTGTTAATCTAAATATAGCCTAATTATTTGATTTATAGTTAGTAACACTATTTTAGGCCTGTTGTCTAAGTTGGATCAATCTTGTAGGTTTCCTGATGAGATATTAAACAGTGGAGTATATAATTGGTTTCTTATGATGCTATCTTTATAACTCTAATCTATTAGAATTTCAGAGCTTTGGCGGACAGATAGCTTTTTTAAATTCAAGGTGGCTCTGTAAATATGAATGTTGTTTGTCCGTGGTGTTTGCAAATTGAAAGCTACAAGATAGAAATAAGTTAATGCCATGTGATTTCTTATTTTTCTTCGGACGGTTGATTTCGAAAAAGATAACTTTTTGTAAAAGTCCTTCTACTAAATTGCGCGTCTCAATTGAAAATGTTTAAGTGGAATTTTAATCGTGAGTGGACTGTTTTAAATAATAGTACCTTTGAATTAAGCCTTATTTTTTTATGAAAAACACTAAATACCTTATGAAGAAGAGTGACCATGGAACCAAAAGCATAAAAAAACCTTGGCCAACCAAAGCTGCCATGGAGCAGATTTATGAACTAAAACTTTGGGGTGGCAATACCTCTGATTTTTATTCAGGTGAAGGATCACATCAGCCGGAAATTGTAAAACCATATATCAATGTTTTAAAATCATTTTTAACTTCTTTTAAAAATCCGCTGGTCATATGTGATTTGGGTTGTGGCGATTTTAATGTAGGAAAGCAATTGGTACGCCATACTGAAAAATATGTTGCGGTAGATATCGTCGCAAACCTTATAAAGCGCAATAAAGAAAAATTCATGGAAACCAACTTAGAGTTCCAATGTCTGGATATTGCGGTAGATGATTTGCCCGCTGCGGATTGTGTTTTATTAAGACAGGTATTGCAGCATTTATCGAATGCTGAAGTACAAAGCATAGCGCGGAAATTTTCGGCATTTAAATATGTAATCGTCACAGAGCATTTGCCTGAAGGCGATTTTATACCCAATAAGGATATTATTTCTGGTCAAGGCATACGATTGAAAAAACAAAGTGGTATCAACCTATTAGCGGCACCATTTCATATGAGGGTGGAAGAAGAAAAGCAATTACTGTCTGTGCGTTTACCGGATGGTAAAGGAATGATCGTAACGACCCTTTACAGAATGTTCTAAGCTAAATAGATGAAATATCCATCGCGCTGCGTTTGGTAATTTCATCAATACGCAGCCCTTATAAATCTATCGGTTGATTTTAGGAGCCGAGTTCTGTTTTTAATTTTTCGCGAAATTTCTTATTTGTTAAAACCTTTAGGTTAAATTCATTCATGGATAGTTGAAGTCTCGCAATTTGCAGGACAGACAGGTTGTTCAGAAAATAGGCCATTTCCGTTTTGTTTCCCTTTTTATCCGTGGCATAAAGTGATTTGCTCAAAATGAATGCTGTTGACCCACCTTTCATGCCACTATGTTCCAACCAAGTTTTATTATCAGGATTTTCTAAAATATATTCCATGACTTCGTCTAAATAGTTTTGAGATGCTTCGCGGAAATAGCTCCGACTATTTATTTTCTGCATAATCGTGACATACTCTTCAACGGTTGAAGCGGGCAATCGGTCTGACCAAATTTTCTGAATGTTCATACCCAAATCGCCAAGCTCTTTGCTGTATAAAGAATCAGATTCAAGTTTCTCATATATTTTTTCGGTCGTGGCAATATAGTCTTCTGAAGAAACTTCGCTTAGCACTTTTTGAAGTTCATGGCCTTTGAGATCTGGAAAAAGCTCTTTTCCCACAAATAGTGCGGAAACAATATTATAAATTTCAGTGTGATCCTTTAAACCTAAACTGTCCAGGCGATTATTGACCTTGTCAGTTCCAAGTTTATTAAGTAGCCATTCGGTATTGGCATTGGAACTATACTTTATCATGCCTTTTGCAATTTCACGAATGCTAATGTGGCCGTCGGAAATTTTAGGTTTTACAGCTTTGAGCCATTCCTTATGAGCGCCACCATCGGTATTGGGGACATGAAATTTTTCCAGATCGTTTATAGGAATCAGGTCATCAGGGTTAATAAGGCTTTCGGCACTCTGTTCGGCATATTCAATAGCGAGTATGATTTTTACCGTACTGGCAATGGGCATGACCTTATTCAAGTTTTGACTTGCAAAAATAGTGTCGTTTCTAACGATAAGAATAGCGGTTTTATCGGGATTGTCCTTGATGAAATTCAATACTTTGTCTTCGCTCGGAAAAAAGTAATAAATTCCAAGAGCGCCAGTCAAAACGACAAGTCCAATAAAAATTCCGATTCCAATTAAAATTTTCTTTAGCATTTTTTCCTTTTCAATGTTTTATTCTTGGCGACGAAGATAACACTTTCCTAATGAAAAGGACTTAAGTTCTGAATACTTGAATGGGGATTTGTGGGTAGAGGAATTAAGATGAATTTTAATTTTCAGGATTTTCTTGATTGTTACAAAACATGTAGGATGGATCCCATTTTAGGCATTGTTGGTGTTTGGACCAGCAATTGATTCTTGATCACTTATTGTCCGGAAAAGAATTAAGACGCTTCGACGAGCTCAGTAACCGCCGCTTCGCTGATAGAACCAAGAACCAAGACTAAACCCGTAATTAATTGAAAGTATGGGCTGTGAAATTCATAATTAGAATGGGGTATGATGTTTTAACAATAGTTTTCAAAACCCAAGAAATGAAGGAGATTAAGGATCAAAAACGTTGAAAGACCTTTATTGATCACTATTCTTAGAAGATCAACGCAACTTTAATAGGACAACAATTGTTGCTTAATCTTAAAAACCCACAATTCTTCCTATATAGACTAACAACAATTTATGCGTAATCTTAAAATCCCACAACTTTTTGACTTGATCCCGTAATTTCATTATTCCCGTGGAAACGAATTGGCCTTAAAAGAAAAAACCTCGCTAATCTTTAGATTAACAAGGTTGTGAAGTATGTAGTGTTTCCACTTTGTGACCTGACTGGGGCTCGAACCCAGGACCCTAACATTAAAAGTGTTATGCTCTACCAACTGAGCTATCAAGTCTTTTCTTAACAAGGGTGCAAATATAAAGCCTTTTATTTATTATAATTGGCCATTGCTGGTGTTTTTTCACCAACAATTTATTTTTACCCTAAAAATTCAAAATCTTATGACGATATCTGTAAATAATCGTCTGAACTTATTTTCCTTAAAAAAAACCTTGCTAATCTTTTCGATTAACAAGGTTTTGAAGTTTTTAGTGTTTCCACTTTGTGACCTGACTGGGGCTCGAACCCAGGACCCTAACATTAAAAGTGTTATGCTCTACCAACTGAGCTATCAAGTCTTTTCCTAACGAGGGTGCAAATATAAATCGTTTTATTAATAAACCAAACCCTTTTTTGAAATATTTTTTGTTTTTTTGTAGATCTATTAGCTATGTTTTTAAGAATCAATTTGTAAGGCGTTTTATGAATATTATTTTAATTGGATATATGGGCAGTGGAAAGTCTACAGTGGGTAAGAATCTTTCCAAAATGATTAATTTTGAATTTATCGATTTGGATGATTATATCCAAAAAAAGGAAAGCTTAACCATTTCGCAGATTTTTGAAACCAAAGGGGAGATTTATTTCCGAAAAAAAGAACACCTCTATTTAAATGAGCTTTTGCAGCAAGATAATATCATTCTGTCTCTTGGCGGTGGAACGCCTTGTTACGGGAGCAATATGGAGGCCATTTTAAACACAGCGCATGCCCATAGCATTTATTTGAAAAGTTCTATCCCAAATTTGGTCAAGCGCCTCCATCCTGAAAAATCGACACGTCCCTTAATCGCGCATCTTAAAACGGAGGAGGAATTAATCGAGTTTATCGGAAAGCATCTGTTTGAACGCTCTTTTTATTATAGTCAAAGCCATCAAACGCTTGTTACCGATGCTAAAAGTGTAGGAACAATTACAGAAGAAATTATGGCTCGCTTATTTTAAGAAGGCTTCAAAAACTTTTCCTGTCAAAATAACCTCCACGTGCTCATTGAGGGAAGTGGAGAGCGAAATGCCCTTGAAGTCGGCCTTAACCGGATACTTTTTATGGTTTCGATTGACGAGTACCGCCGTTTTGAATTGTGTTACGGGCACGTCCAGAAAATGTTTCACACCATAAATAAGCGTGCTCCCCGAATTTAATACATCGTCGATAAGCACAATGGATTTATTGCTGTAGTCAGCCGCTGTAATTGAAGTGGTAATCGGGTTTAACGGATTCTTTTTATCAATGACCACCTTGCACAATACGGATTTTAAATCGGAGATTTTATCGAGATTGGATTTTAGTTTTTTGGCCAGGATGTAGCCGTTGGCATCAATTCCTGCTAGAATAACTTCAGTTTCGTTCACATTGTTCTCATAAATTTGATAGGCAATGCGTCTTATTTTATGATTGATTTCCTGGTGATTGAGTATGATTTGTTTGGCTGCTGTCATTTTTGCTAGTGTTGGCTGTCGTTGGCTATTGTTTGTTCAAAGATAAAAAAAGCGTTCTTTTAATCGTCCTTATTGTCGTCCTTATTATCCTCATAAAAATCGTCAATATCCCGTCGGTCTTTTTTGGTCGGTCGTCCTGATCCTGTTTTGCGATAATAATCTTTGGAGTATTTTAAAAGTTCCTGAGCTTCAAAAGCTTCTTTCGGCGTAGTATCTTTTACATAAATATCGACCAATTTTGCGCCCACACGGTTTGGCGGAATATCGTTGACCGTAAGCTGATAATTGATTTGATTTTTACGCAATTCTACTTTGTCGGTTGCAAAAACTTCTCGGCTGGGTTTTGCGGCTTGACCATTAATTTTGATATGTCCTTTTTTGCAAGCTTCTGTAGCAATGGTGCGTGTTTTGTAATATCTGACGCACCAAAGGAATTTATCTATTCGCATATTAAAAATTTTAAAACAACGTTAATGTTGTTGTGCAAACGTATTATATTATTGTATCTTGCCGGCAAAAATAAGCAATATTGAAAGATTCATAAACAATTCATTTTAATTGTTTAAGCGAATGAATTTAAGACGATTGCAACTGCTTTGAAAATGAATAAAATTAAATTGATGAAATTAAAAGCCTACGCTCTCACAACTTTATGTTTTTTAGCCTTATTGTCTTCCTGTAAAAAAGACGATGATAATTTTGAAGAAATTCCACAACGCGACCGAACGGAACAACAGGTAGCCGATCTTGATTCTTTAAAGACTTATTTAAATACGCATTACTACAACCGTGCTACGTTTGCAGAGCCTGGCAATCATCGTATTTCTGAACTTGTCATTTCAAAATTGCCAAAGGATGCCAGTGGTAACTTTTTGCCAATGCCAGATCCTGACAATAATCAAATGTTAAGCGTAGCGGTTGATATTGACAATCCAAAGACTGGGCGATATGATGGTGCGGATTATCAATTCTACTATTTAATGCTTAACGAAGGTGGTGGGGAAAAGCCTAATTTTTCAGATAATGTCCGCGTGAATTATAACGGGTTTCTACCCAATGGTAAGTCATTTGACAGTAGTGTCACCCCAATTGAATTTGACCTTATGAGCGTAGTTGCTGGATGGCGTGAAGTTGTTCCTGAGTTTAGAACTTCCGAAGGTTATACTGAAAACAGCGATGGCACGGTGACTTTTAATAACTATGGACTTGGCGTTATGTTCTTGCCTTCAGGTTTAGGTTATTATAACAATCCACCCTCCGGAGATATTCCTGCCTATTCAAATTTGATGTTTTCGTTTGAATTGTACCAATCAGAAATCAATGATCATGATGGCGATGGTATTCCTTCTTATCTGGAAGATTTAAATGGCGACAAAAATTTGTTTAATGACAATACAGATGGTGATAACCTTCCAAACTTTTTGGATAATGATGATGATGGCGATCGTATATTAACCATCAATGAAATGACCAGACAAACCTATACGGTCAATACGAACCTTGGCGAGGAAGAACCAGTTTTGGATACGACAATTGAGTTTGTAAGAAGCAGAACAAATAATGGTGGAATCATTACCATTAAGACGCTTAAGTTTGTAGATTCTGATGGCAATGGCGTGTGGGATCATCTTCAAAAAGATGTTAAAAAAGATTACAGTAAATTATAGGGTTCTGAGAAATCAGAAATATAGTCAGTCTGTTGGATAAATGAATCGAGATGGCTCTGACAGAAGATAGAATAGAGATGATAGAAACTAGACTGATGTCATCATTTAAAATTAGGGATAGATATTGAAACTCTGTTTTGAATCCTATCTGAATTTAATAAAAATAGAATATAAAAAAGGCTATCAAATCAATGATAGCCTTTTTTGTTATTCAGTGATCTGAATGACTTATAGCGCAAATGAAATACCTAAGATCAATTGATCAGGTCGTGTGTCAATTCGACTATCAGAAACACCAACAGTACCATAGTTTTTACTTAAACCTTTTTCGTATCGAACGTCAACTCCAAATCCGTTGAAATTTAGTCCGATTCCGAATTGTGCTCCAATGGTAAATTCATTCTCAAGGTCTTTAAGGCTAATGCCCTCAAATTTAGAGTCAAGGATGTAGGTTAGCGATGGACCAGCAAAGACACTTACAGGGCCTAAAATTTTGAGACCAACCATTAATGGTGCATCTATTTTCTGCAATTTAAGAGCATCACTGCCGTATTCACTTTTGGTTTGTGTGTACACCAATTCTGGTTTGAAATACAAACGATCTCCAATTTTACCATATAAACCTACGTGGTAACCCACGTTGCGATCTGGATGTTTGGCATTGGCTCCTATGGATTGAAAATAATTGCCGTTGGCATTATAGTTCAATCCTGCTTTAATACCAAAACCGTCTCCGTTTTGAGCATTGGTAGTCAACGTAAATGCTGCTAAAGCAAACATTGCTAAAATTAATTTTTTACTCATGTCACGTCTAACTTTAAATTGCTGGTGAAGATTTTTCATAATTTTCATAATTGTTGTTTTTAAGTTTGAGGTTTGATATAAACAAAAACGCTGCCAAACCTTAATTATTTCTTTGTTTCCATCTATTTTTAGAAGCGTTGTAGGTTTTGTTAAAAAAAAAGAACTTCAAACGCCTATGGTTCAAAGTTCTAAATTTTAATTTGAAAGTTCTAAGTCTTGGTTAAGTGGAATAAATAATAGCAATAATAAATAATTCCTAAAATCAACAATCAACAATCAACAATCATCAATCGTTAATCGTTAATCAAATCCCTCACACCTAATCCCACATCCCCAATGCCTACTTCTTTCTCTCAATCACTCTTTGTGCAGCTTTAATGATAGACGCACTGTTTAAGCCATATTTTTCCATCAATTGTGCTGGTGTTCCAGATTCTCCAAAAGTATCTTGTGTAGCCACAAATTCTTGAGGTGTTGGATGGTTTAATGATAAAACGCGTGAAACACTCTCACCTAATCCACCCAAGAAGTTGTGCTCTTCAGCGGTAACGATACAACCGGTCTTTTTAACCGATTTTAAAATGGCTTCATCATCCAAAGGTTTAATCGTGTGGATGTCGATTACTTCTGCCGAAATGCCTTGTTCATGTAATGCTTTAGCCGCTTCAAGTGCTTCCCAAACTAAATGTCCAGTAGCAACGATAGTGACGTCAGTACCTTCAGTTAATTGCAAAGCTTTACCAATTTCAAATTTTTGATCTTCTGGCGTGAAATTTGGAACTGATGGACGTCCAAAACGAAGGTAAACTGGGCCTTTATGGTCTGCAATGGCAATGGTAGCTGCTTTAGTTTGGTTGTAATCACACGTATTGATCACGGTCATTCCTGGCAACATTTTCATCAATCCAATATCTTCTAAAATTTGATGCGTCGCACCATCTTCACCAAGGGTCAAACCTGCGTGAGACGCACAAATTTTGACGTTTTTGTCAGAATAAGCGACACTCTGTCTAATTTGATCGTAAACACGACCTGTTGAAAAGTTAGCGAAAGTTCCTGTAAACGGAATTTTTCCACCGATGGTTAAACCAGCAGCGATACCAATCATGTTTGCTTCAGCAATTCCTATTTGAAAGAAACGCTCTGGATGATTTGCTTTGAAATCGTCCATTTTTAAGGAGCCAATTAAATCGGCACAAAGCGCAACAACTTTATCATTGGTTTGTCCTAATTCTGTCAATCCCGCTCCAAAACCTGAACGAGTATCTTTATTTCCTGTATTTGTGTATGTTTTCATGGTAATGCCCACGAAGGTGGGTATCTGTTTAATTAATGTTTTTTTTAAAAGTCCTTCAGTCCCGATAGCTATCGGGTGCTGACTGTGACTGCTAACTGCCGACTTTTTTAATAGTCGCCCAAAGTCACTGGATTCTGTTCCAATCCAATAGCCAACTGCGCATCATTCGGCGCTTTTCCATGCCATGCGTGCGTATGCATCATGAAATCAACACCATGGCCCATCACTGTTTTTAAAAGCACACAAACTGGTTTTCCTTGACCTGTTTTTGATTTAGCATCTGCCATACCTT
>NZ_JBDSLS010000077.1:0-4689 GCF_039916245.1 Gelidibacter sp. | reverse complement strand
CTCCTTTTAAAGGAGGAGTGGCTTCAATTCCAGAAAAGGAATTGAAGTCGAGGTGGTTTATTTTTTTTTAATTAAACCCTTCCGTCTTCATCCTGTTTTCTGGGGATGAAGCCACCTTCCCTTCATTTCGACAAGCTCAATGATCGAGGAAGGAGTTTATTGAGTTTTACAATTCAAAATAGGTGTTTAAATTTTCTATAATTTCTGAATTCTCTTTCCTTTCATTTCGACAAGCTCAATGTACGAGGAAAGGATTTTTTATATTCACGATTAATATAAAAATATCAACTCTTAATGAATCTTCCGAATTTGCGTTAAGGATGGAGGCATTGTCGGAGCTCCTCGAAGAGAGCGACTGCCGACAGCCTGACCCGCTAGGGGAACGCCCAAATACTAAAGATTAAAGTGTTTGATATAAGTTTCCAAATCCTTATCCCCACGCCCTGAAAGGCTGACCACGATGATATCATCTGGTTGAAACTTTTTATGTTCAAAAACAGCTAAGGCATGCGAGCTTTCAATGGCGGGAATGATGCCTTCCATTTTGCATAATTCCATGCCCGCGTTCATTGCGTCATCATCGGTAATAGCTATAAATTCTGCACGGCCGCTTTTGAACAAATGAGCGTGCATCGGGCCGACACCAGGATAATCCAAACCGGCGGAAATACTATAAGGTTCTGTGATTTGTCCGTCAGGAGTTTGCATCAACAGTGTTTTACTGCCATGGATAATGCCTTCGTTTCCGAGTACTGATGTGGCAGCACTTTCGCCGGAGTGCACGCCTTTTCCGGCGGCTTCGGCAGCAATGAGTTTAACCTCTGTATCGTCCAAAAAGTGATAGAATGCCCCGGCTGCATTACTGCCACCACCAACGCATGCCACGACATAGTCTGGTTTGGTAGTGCCTTCTTTTTCCTTGAGTTGCCATTGGATTTCCTCAGAAACAACTGCTTGAAAACGCGCGACCATATCGGGATAAGGATGCGGACCAACCACACTACCGATAATATAATGGGTGTCGACAGGATTGTTAATCCAATCGCGAATGGCCTCGTTAGTCGCGTCTTTTAAGGTGCGACTTCCCGAAAGTGCGGGAACTACTGTTGCGCCCAACATCTTCATTCGGGCAACGTTTGGCGCTTGACGGGCAATGTCGATTTCGCCCATATACACAATGCATTCCAAGCCCATTAGTGCGCAAACAGTTGCTGTTGCCACACCATGTTGACCAGCGCCAGTTTCAGCGATGATGCGGTGTTTTCCGAGGCGTTTGGCCATCAGAATCTGTCCAATGGTATTGTTGATTTTGTGCGCACCTGTATGATTCAGGTCCTCGCGCTTTAAGTAAATCTTGGTATTGTACTTCGCGCTCAATCGCTTTGCGAAATAGAGTGGGGAAGGGCGGCCAACGTAATCCTTAAGCAAGGCATTGAATTCTTCCTGGAATTCTGGCTCAGCCATAACTTTGAGATAGTTTTGACGTAATTCTTCCACATTTGGATAGAGCATTTCTGGAATGTATGCGCCTCCAAATTCGCCGTAATAACCTTTGTTGTTGATGTTGTATGTCATAGTCTTCATTCACGAGAAGGCGGGAAACCGTTAGGTTCAGCGCAGCTAATCTCCTATTTTATTGGTTCAAAAGACCTCACAGGTTTTCCAAATCTGTGAGGTCTGGTTTAATTCTATTTTTAAATTCTTTTAATGATGTGATATTCTTTAGTCCAGGTTCAATTTCAAATTTGCTATTCACATCGATGGCATGGCAAAATTGGGATTCCTGCCTTCGCAGGAATTCGTTGATGTTATCAACTTCCTCCAAACCAATTCCGCCACTTAAAAAGTAAGGTTTGGTTGAAGGATAGTTTTTTAATACTTCCCAATTAAAGGTATAGCCATTACCTCCTGGTAATTGTCCTTTGGTATCAAACAAAAAGTAATCGCATACCGATTCATAAGGTTTTAAATGTTCAAAATTGAAATGGTCTTTGATTGAGAAAACTTTAATAATTCCTGCGAAGGCAGGAATCTCATTGTCATTGCGAGCGGAGCGTGGCAATCTGGAGATTACTTCATCGTTGTCCTCCTTGAAATGACGTTTCAGTTCCTCGCAAAACCCCACTGTTTCCTCCCCGTGCAACTGAACTAAATCTAAACCATAATGTTCTACTTTTACTACAATCTCCTCAATAGATGCATTCACAAAAACACCAACTTTCTTGATGTTTTTAGGCAACTTCGGAATGATGCCATTGAAAAAACGAGAGGATTTCTCATAAAATATAAACCCAAGATAATCTGGTTGAAGCTCAGCAATATCAGTAATGTTATTCTGATATTTCATACCACAAATTTTGATCCTTACCCCAGCCCTTTCAGAAAGAGAGGGGTTTTGATTTGGAGTTTTTATGATGATTTTGCTGTTCATTTAACTTTAGGTTATTCTCTAATTTATTGTAATTCTTTTATAAAAGTCCTTGCACTTTCTCCCGCATTATCGGTTTTCATGAAGTTTTCTCCAATTAAAAAGCCTCGGTATCCATAAGGTTTCAACGCTTTGATTGCTTCAATATTACTTATGCCACTTTCTGATATTTTTAAAAAGTCATTAGGAATTAACGAGCTTAAATGTTTGCTGGTTTCCAAACTGACTTCAAATGTTTTTAAGTTTCTGTTATTAACACCAATCATATCTAAACTAGGCATAACGGATTTGTTTAGTTCATCTTCATTATGGATTTCTAAAAGCACTTCGAGGTTTAGGCCTTTTGCCAATTCTGAAAATTGTTTAATTTCTACTTTGGATAAAATAGACGCAATGAGCAAAATGACATCGGCACCGTAAGCTTTGGCTTCCAAGATTTGGTAGGGATGGATGATGAATTCTTTACGCAACAAAGGCAATTGACAACTGGCTCTTGCCAAAAGTAAATCGTCCAACGAGCCGCCAAAGTATTTAGCATCGGTTAAAACTGACATTCCGCAAACTCCAGCATTCTCATATCCTTGTGCTACGTCAAACACATTCAGGTTTTGATTGATAACCGATTTTGATTGCGAACGGCGTTTGTGTTCGGCAATAATACCCGACGTACTATTTCTGAGTCTTTCTGTTAGAGAAACTGTATCGCGTTCAAACAACACCGATTGTTCCAATTGTGACGTAGGAATGAGCGATCTTCTTAAATCAACTTCTTTGCGTTTGTCTGCGACGATATGGTCTAATATATTCATGTTTTTCAGTCTGAAGTCTGCAGTCATCAGTATTCAGTAGGTCGGATTGCTTACTGAATACTGAAGACTGGGGACTAAATTTTACTTATTTCAACTAATATTTCAAATTTTGCTTTTGCTTTTCCGCTTAACAAAGATTCTTTTGCAGCTTCAAAACTATCTTCTACCGATTTATTGGTAGTCGTAGCAATAGCCATTGCAGCATTGGCACAAACGACATTGTTTTGCGCTTCTCTACCTTGGCCATTTAATATTTGTGTAAATATTTTTGCGGCATCTTCTACAGAATCCCCGCCGTAAATATCACTTTGTGCTAGAGTGTTCACTCCAAAAAAATCGGGAGTGATGATAGTTTCAGAGGTATTTCTAATCACTTTGGTTGGTCCGGTCAAGGAAATTTCATCATAGCCATCCAAAGCATGTAGAATGGTATAGTTGATATCTGTGTTTTGGTAGAGATAGCTATACATTCTTAGCAATTCCAAATTAAATACACCGACCAATTGGTTTTTTGGAAATGCCGGATTTACCATAGGACCCAACATATTAAAAAAGGTTTTTACAGCCAAATCCATCCGAATCGGCGCTACATTTTTCATCGCAGGATGAAAAAGCGGGGCGTGCAATACGCAAATGCCAGCTTCGTCCAAAGAACGTTTCAAAAAATCGATATCAGAAGTGAATTTTATGCCCAAATATTCCATGACATTGGAAGAGCCACAAGCAGAAGAAACACCATAATTGCCATGTTTGGTAACATTGACACCGGCGCCTGCCGTCACAAATGAGGCCAAGGTTGAAATGTTAAACGTATCTTTTCCATCGCCGCCAGTACCACATAAATCGATGCCATTGTAGTCGTCTAAATCGACGTGCAAGCACAATTCTAAAAGGGCATCCCTAAAACCTTGCAGTTCTTCGATGGTCACGCTTCGCATCATGTAAACTGTTAGGAAGGATGCAATTTGGCTTTGATTATAGTCGCCTTTTGAAATATTAACCAAGACGTGTTTGGCTTCTTCGCTAGAGATGCTTTCTTGGTTGATGAGTCTGTTGAGTATGTGTTTCATAATATTAAAGTCTGCAGTTTGCAGTCGGCAGTCTTCAGTCTTCGGCTAGATCATGATTTGACTCCCAACTGAAGACTGAAAACTGCTTACTGATTTATCCAATTTTCCAAAATCTTCTTTCCATGAGGTGTTAATACCGATTCTGGATGGTATTGAACCCCTTTTAAATCGTACACTTTATGACGTAAGGACATCACTTGGCCGTTCTCATCAAAGGAAGTGGCTTCCAATACTTCTGGTAATTTCGGATCGACCACCCAAGAATGATAACGCCCAACTTCAATGGTTTTATCCAAGCCGTTGAAAAGTGATTCGTCCGTAACGCAACTGGTTACTTTAGTGGCCACACCATGATACACTGAATCCAAATTGATCAAAGTGC
>NZ_JBDSLS010000076.1:0-3828 GCF_039916245.1 Gelidibacter sp. | reverse complement strand
AAGTTTTCATTGCGCGAAACTTACTTTATATCGCCATTAATTCCGGTTTATGATTCCTCCAAACCATCAGGCTATGGTTACAGAACTGGCGATTTGCCAGACCACCGCAATCCTGTAGGGGAAGCTAACATTCTTAATGGCTACACTAAGCTGAAGTATTTCTTAGGAAATGTGAGCTTCAACTACGAAATAATTAAAGGATTAAATGCCAACGCCAATTACTCTTTATCTAATACAGATAATTATACTTATGCCTTCCACCCTGCATTTAAAGTAAGGGATATTGATGACAATCCTCAAAATGAGTTTGCGTATGTGTCTGAGCATAACAGAGAATTTAGAAGGCTAAATCAAGATTATACGCTGAATTACAAATTTGACATTGAGAAACATTCCATAAATCTATTGGCAGGTTATCAAAGAATTTCTGAGCCCTTCAAAGAAACTTTTGTCCAGGCAGAAGGTTATAAGTTTGATGACGAAGGCAATAAAGTACCGGCTACCATACTCGATCCGAGATTTAATACGTTAAATGCGTTTAGCGATGGTACTTTTTCCGCACAAGGCACTAATGCACAATACGCTTTAGTTTCGCAATTTGGTAGAATTAATTATGCATATAATGATCGCTATTTATTACAAGCAAGTATCCGTAGGGATGGGAGTTCAAAATTTGGAAAGAACAAGCAATATGGAACGTTTCCATCGTTCGCACTTGGATGGAAAATAACAGATGAAGATTTCATGAAAAATCAAGAGATTTTCAACTTTCTAAAACTGCGCTATAGCTGGGGTCAGGCAGGAAATGATAGTGCCTTAGGTTATTTTGACTATATCGCGCTCATATCTCAAGGAAAAAGTAGAAGTAATGGCGGTTACGTGTTTGGAAGTCCACAGAACTCTTATTTAGGAAGTATTGCTCGCGATTTGCAGAATGATAATTTAAAATGGGAAACAAACACCTCTTCAAATTTTGGTATTGACTTTGCCACTTTTAAAAACAAATTAAAGGGTTCCGTCAACTATTACAAAACCACTACCGAAGATTTGCTGATTATCAAGGAAGTTGCCCCATCCAGCGGTGTCAACCCTCCCGTTGTAAATGTGGGAGAATTTAAGAATAAAGGTTTGGAGTTTGAATTGGGATACACCAATAAGAACGGCGAATTCAATTATTCGGCTTTCACAACCTTTACGACTGTAAATAGTGAAGTGACACGATTAAGCAACGCTAATCAAAACTTGTACGGTATTGGATTATTATTTGGATCAGACCATTTTGTCAATCAAACGCGTATAGGTTATGAGCCAGGTGCTTATTTTTTACCAGTAGCCGATGGTATTTTCCAAACGCAAGCTGAAGTAGATGCCCATGGCGCGCAACCAGACGCCGCTCCCGGAGACATTAGATTTGTTGACCAAAATGGTGATGGTGAAATCGATTCAAAGGATGAAACCTACCAAGGAACAGCCATTCCGAAATATGAGTATAGTTTAAGTTTATCGGCCGATTATAAAGGTTTTGATTTCAACATATTCTTCCAAGGTGTTGGTGGTAACAAAATATACAATGGTAATGACTTCAGATTATTGAGCTTAGATACTGGAAGAAATTTTAGAGCCGAAGCGGTAAATGCATGGACACCCTCAAATACCAATACAGATATCCCGAGAGCCATATTGGGCGACCCTAATAGAAATAGTAGAGCGTCAACCCGATTTTTAGAAAAAGGTGATTATTTGAGAATTAAAACGATCCAATTAGGATATTCCTTACCTGCAAATGTTCTAGAAACGTTAGCGGTTGACAAATTCCGCGTTTACCTTACAGGTCAAAACTTATTCACCTTTACTAATTACAGCGGCTTAGACCCTGAAGTTGGCGGAAGTGTATTATCAAGAGGTATTGATATTAATTTATATCCGAAATATAAGTCTCTAATTTTTGGAGTCCAATTTGGATTTTAACAATAACTAAAAAGAACAAAATGAAAAACATATATAAACTAGTTATAGTTGCTTTAACCTTGTCGCTATCAACATCATGTAACGATGATGAGTTTTTAGAGCAAACACCGCCCGACCAATTGACCTCATCCAATTTTTGGAGAAATGCCGAAGATGCACAATCGGGTTTAGTGGCGGCTTATTCAGAATTGGAATCCAGAAGTAATTTTTGGGATGGCTGGCAAGAAGGACGTCCGGTCGTAGAATATTTCAGATCGGATTATGCATTACCAGGGCCAGATGCCAGTAATTATTCCCACTGGATGTCTATCTTCAACTTCAATTACACTAATGGCCATACCTTTTTAGATGTGATATGGACCACAAATTATAAAGGATTGAATTTTTCCAATCAAGTTATTACCAAAGTTGGAGAGATGACTTCTGATCAAATTTCAGATGCTGAAAAACAACAAATCATTGGAGAAGCGACGTTTTTAAGAGCTTACTATCATTTCAAATTACTAACACTTTATGAGCAGATCATTTTAAGAACAGAATTAATTTCCAATGAAACTTTAGACAAACCTTTATCCTCGCGACCAGAAGCTTGGGAAGTCATCATTAGCGATTTCAAACAAGCTGCAGAGATGCTAAAAACAGTTGAAAACACTGAACCAGGAAGAGCCACTAAAGGTGCAGCTTTGGCCTATTTGGGAAAAGCTTATATGTATAAAGCTGGAGACGCCACCTCAGCAGAAGCTAATGATTTTGACAATGCCGTACTGGCGTTTAAATCCATTGTTGATGGATCTGCTGGAACGTATGCTTTAGAGTCTGATTATTTAAGTTTATTTAATGGCGAAAATGAAAATAATAGCGAATCCATTTTTGAACTTCAGTTTAAAACTGCAGATGCCACATCAAACAACTCCACAAGATTACATGCTTTTGTAGGCGATTGGTCCATTGGCGGATGGGGCGGCATTGCAGCCACGATGAGTGTGGTCAATGAAATGAAAAAAGAAGGCAAGATTGCCAGCAATGGACTATATGACAACAGACTTTATGGCTCGCTTTATTTTAAAGACCCATTTTATAATAACACAAGCACCAAACAAATGCAAGGCAGCACATGGGATGTCCTCATGAATGAGACATACGGAGACACCAATGATAATGCAGCCTACTTCAGAAAATGGTTGCCAAATTATGTTTCTAACAATAGTTATGTTGGTGTTAATGTGGTATTAATGCGCTATGCTGACGTACTACTGATGTATGCCGAAGCTTTAAACGAAACCGGTGCAACAGCTCAAGCGATCCCATTCATTAATAAAGTAAGAGAAGTCCATGGCTATATGCCTCCAATAACGGCCACCTCGAAAGCAGATGTTAAAACTCAAATCATTCATGAACGAACCATGGAGTTGACTTTAGAATCGGTTCGATTCTTTGATTTACGCCGATGGGGACTATTAGACCAAGCCATGCAAGCTGCAGGGCGAACTAATTTCAATGCGGCATCACATGCTTATTTGCCAATACCATTATCTGAGATTCAAACCAATTCACAAATCAAGTAAATCATTTAATTTTACTTGAATTAGCCAAAAAGAGCTGTCATTGATAAAATGGCAGCTCTTTTCATATAATAAAGCATCACTTTTTTATCAGATCATAAATCTTCATTTTCAGCCCTTGAAATAATTTAATCGGATACTCTAAAGCATCATGACATAAATAGTATTAAGTTGTGGAGCTGTCCTATTTTCATGATAATTCAGATTACTGAAAACATCTTTTCTTTAGATATTTTATCATTGTTGTCCGATTAAAGCTGTGTTGATCTACTAAGAAGAGTAATAAATAAAGGTCTTT
>NZ_JBDSLS010000075.1:0-7729 GCF_039916245.1 Gelidibacter sp. | reverse complement strand
AAAAAAGTGGAAGAGCAAGTTGACATTCCATCTTATAACAAAGTCGAATGGGCGGGTGAATTTGAAAGTAAAGAACGCGCCAGTAATCAGCTGATGATGGTGGTTCCTATCTCTTTGCTATTGATTCTTTTCTTGTTATATATGAATTTCGGAAACGTTAAAGACACGGTTATTGCCGCACTGACACTGCCTTTTGCCTTTGTGGGTGGCTTGATTTCCTTATGGGCGACAGGAACTGTTTTTGGGATTTCTGCAGGAATAGGCTTTATTATTCTTTTCGGAGTTTCTACCATTAATGGACTTATTTTAATAACTGTTATTCATGAAAAACTTCAAGAACGTCATAAGTTAAAAGAAGCTATTTCATTAGGCGTACAAGAAAAAATCAGACCTATTGTGATGATTGGATTAATGGGAGCGATGGGATTATTGCCCGCAGCACTTTCCAATGGGATGGGTTCTGAAATTCAAAAACCCTTGGCGATTATGATTGTGGGTGGGATTTTGATTTGTACTGTGCTTTCGTTGACCGTTTTGCCGCAATTGTTTTATTTGGCTTATAGAAGGACGAAAGATTAATATTGAAAAGAATCAAGACCGCTTCGCTGATAGAATTAAGAACCAACCCGCCTGCTGCTCGCCTGAATGACTTTATTAGGCAAGATAGAGTCGGGCAGGGACTTGATGCGTAAGGGGCTGATGTGTCGTTTTTTTAGATTAGATGACTGCTTTTCAGATAATGAAAATTGTCTTTTTAATTTTTTTATATGCTTAAATTTTAAATGAAAAAGAAGTATTGCAATTAGAGTTTTATTAATGCTATAACTGTTTTCATTTGAGAAATAACCAATATTTTTTAGGAGTAAACGGGTATTAACTTACCCGTTTCCTTTTTGTTTTTCCAATTGCTTATTGATTTTATCAATCGCGGACTCAATGGATTTTTCTGGTTCGATGATGTTATAGTCGCCCCAAAATTTAGGGTCGGAAAATCCAGAAGCTTCATCACTTAAAATCATGGATGGCCGTAAGGTTTCTTTTCTGGTAAATCCTTCATCTAAACTTTTTTCCCAATCGGTAATGGCCATTTCGCTGTTTAAGGTGTAAACGCTGTTGAATAATCTACCTTTCCAAATGACTTTTATGGTTAATTGCAGATTGCTATATCCATAAAACCACTTGCCGTCTTTCATTCTATAATCAACACGATACGCGGCTTCTGTAGGATAGACCGTAACTCTATTGGGTTTCTTTTTGACAAACATTTCAGCTGCCAATTCCCTGTTTTCTACATTCAGATTATAAATTGCGCTGATGAGCGAAAAAGTTTCAGCATCAATATAGAGTTTCCCATAATACAGGGGTTCAATAATATTTTCACGTGGTTTGAACTTCACTACATAAACCGAACGATCGTTGATTTCAGTAGGTTTATCAAATGAAAATTCATAATTGGAAAGATTATTATCAGTGAATATAAACTGAGGATATTTAATCATATCCGCATAAAGTGCACTAAAAGGGCCGCCTTGTAATTTGACTGCCAAGGTGTCTAATCTATTATAATCCGTGCTTTTTCGTGCTTTAATAAGTTTGATTTTATCCGGTTTATTTGATGTGTAAGGCTCTCTGTAAATTTCAACTACGGCTTCAGATAAGGACGCGTCTCGACGCCTTTTTTTAATGATTTCCCTGTAAAAAGCGGTCATTACCGTTTCTTCATTGATGTAGTGTTCTCCTTTTTTTTCCAATGCGGTTTTTACCAAGGTTCGAGCATCTTTGGGCGCATTTATTTTAACTTCGGATAGTTCCATTGCCGATTCTTCCAATAAAATTTGAATGTCGCCACCGTTCAAATTAGAAAGAGGAACGGTTTTGGTCTGATATCCCAAAAACGAAATGGTAATGTTTTTATTGACCAGGGTATTGGGCACTTTTAAAAGGAATTCCCCATCCGAATTTGTAATTGTACTGATATTGGTGTCGTCAACATTTAGTGCTGCGAATGCCAAAGGTGCTTTTGACTTACTATCGATTACGGAGCCTTTAAATTCTGTAAAGTTTTGAATTTTATCTTGCACTTGGAGTGAAGTGTTTGCAAAAACGTTCATTCCCAAAAAAACGAAAAATACAAGCCTCAACAAATGCGTTTTTGCTGATAGTTGAGCGCAATCGATTTTGATTTTCATCACTTGTAAGATTTAGTCCTTAAATTAGTGAAAATAAAGATGCAATAAATGATTTTATCTGTTAATCTTTAATGATTTACAATTCGAAGGCGTTATTGTTTACAAAGAAAACGGCATTGACGAAAAACAGTTTGCCATTCTCCCAAAAGTTTCTGAAAAGGATGTTGTCAACCATATAGATGATACTGCCATCTCCAAGACGTTCTTCACCAAAAACCAATGAGTTTTCAAGATCTTTCAACGTGTTCTTTCCTGCAAAACCCGATACTTTATTTGGTTTTCCAACCAAATAAGCAACATTATAACCGGTGTCCAGCAAGCTAAAAGCCTTAGAGCCCGATTTTAAGGTGAAATAGGTTTTGTCATAGCCAAAAGCTAAAGGATGTGTATGGTCAACATCCGCTTTGAAAATTGTACCCGTGATCAGGTCGTTGGTGTCCATGCGTTCGCGTTCAGCGTACGGTGTGAGATTGGTTTTTACTTTAGTGGAGTCTTTGGTAATATTTCTCTTTAAATTAAAATCTTTATGGTCTGAGAAAATGTTTAAGGCACCATCTATTGCGATAACTTTTCCGCCTTTTTTGACCCAAGTTTTAAGTTTTGCTAAATTGTCATCATTAAAAAATCGTCCATAATATCCATGAGGTATAACCAGGACGGTATATTTATCCAAATTGATGTGATCAAAATCATCCGTATTGATTGAGGTTACAGGATAGTGTAATTGTTGTTCAAAGAAATGCCACATTTCGCCATATCCTAAAGAAGATGTGTATTTGCCTGAAAGAAGTGCAATGTTGTGTTTATTGACCAACTTCACATCTGGCGAGCCAAAATCTGGCCCCGATTTTGAAAATCCGCTGGAAACGGCAACCGCATTTCTTTTATATTTGTTGGCCGCAGTTATGACGATGTCATCAAAGTTTTCAACCTTTTTATTGTCGCCTCTAATGATAATAAGTGCACCTCTATCAAAAGTTTGCTCTGGATTTTTTGTGGTTAGAGGTTTTTCTGTAAAGCGTATTTTAATATTCTGTTTTAATAATTCTGCTAAAAATTCAGCATCTTTCATGTGATCCCATTTGGCTACATAAGCAACGGCATTGGTGTTTTTTATGTTTAGATCAGATGCCTTTCCAACAGCAGAGGTTCCCACTAAATTGCTGCTTGCTATGGCATCCAAACCATACGCGTAAGGTAAACTCCATGCTGTGATGTCATAGGTTATGGAGTCGGCCAACTTCGTGTTAGGCTCAAATAATACCTGAACCATTTGTCCTTTGGGCTGATTGGTGCTGACCACTAAATCTTCAGAAGTCGAGTTCAGATTGCCATTTTTACTGTCTTTATAATTATAACCTGAAACTTTTCCTGAGGCTGCCGCACCATATTTAATTTCGTGTTTATCTAATAGTGTTTTGAGACCGTCTATTTTATCAGAAGACCCACGCAGGACATAGCTTTTGTATTTCACATCTTTATTAGCGAAGAATTTCTTGAATTCTGTATTTAGTTTCGTCGCGTTTTTGGAAGCCATCTCTACGGTCGACAATCCTGTCGTATAATGATGCTCCAAACGGTCCACTAAAGTTAAAATATCACCTTCATCATTGAGAATGCCTAATCCTTTTTGGCCGCCTTGCTCATAGGTCATCCCAATGGCGCCCAAATAAGTTGGGTAGGTGTCCCCGTAACTTGGATAGAGTAAATCAAAACGCTCGCGAGTGAAGTATAACCAGCCATTAGCATCAAAGTATTTGGCATGGTTTTCTCCAATTTGCGTTTGGAAATCGCGTTGCCAATCGGTTATAATATCATGAAAAGGCTCTGCGGCTGGCGAAAAATAATACGGATCGTTCATGCCTTGTTCGTGAAAATCGACATGAATGATTGGCAACCATTTATTATAGACTTTCAATCGGGCTTGTGTTTCTTTTTGAGTGGCCCAAACCCAATCCCGGTTGAGGTCAAAAAGATAATGATTGGCTCTTCCTCTTGGCCAAGGTTCATTTTGCTCACTGGATTGTGGGTCGGTGTTATAAGGTGTGCTTTTGGTTTCGTTGTACCAATTGACATAGCGATCACGTCCATCAGGGTTCATGCACGGATCTATAATGACCACGGTGTTTTTTAACCAATCTTGCTTTTCCGTTAATAAGGTATAAATCGTTTTCATGGAAGCTTCAGTGCTTGACGCCTCATTGCCATGCACATTATAACTTAGCCATATCACGGCAATATTGTTTGAAGTAGAATTTCCTTCGCCTATTCCTGCATTCTTAAGATGATCTTGGCGAATGGTTTCGAGGTTTTTTATGTTTTCTTCCGAAGAAATAATGGCGGTATAAAGTGGTCTTCGCTCATTGGTTTCTCCATACTTTTCCAGTTTTACCTGATTGGGTAGTTGCGAGGCGACCATTTTAAAATAATCGACAACTTGATGATGTCTTGAAAATTCTGTGCCCAGCGCATATCCAAGGAAGTCTGACGGCGATTGGAGGTGTTGTGCATTTGAGATGAAAATTGGGCTCAAAAGAACAAAAAGGAATACGGATAATTTTTTCATATACTGAAACGTGGAATGGTTGTGTAGTAAAGATAGGAAGCCCAAGTGAATTATCTGAAATATACGATGTAAAAAATCTTAAGAACCTTATCTTTACATTTCAATTTTAACTTCGAATATGCCAACCGAATACATCCCATTTAAAGACACTAATTATTTTTCGTCATTAATCTGCGATTACTTAGATGAAAAGGAAGATCTAAAGCCATTTTATAATCGCTTTCCGACCCTTGAGAATTTCAAAAAGCAAATTGAAGAAAAGCAGCTTTCTTTTAATAAAGACCATCGCGCAGATTTGATCAAGTCACTCATGATACAGTATGAGGATCTAAAAATATCCTCTGCGACTCTGACCAATATTGATCTTTTAAAGCACGGCACAACGTTTACGGTAACCACAGGGCATCAATTGAATTTGTTTACGGGGCCTCTGTATTTTTTCTACAAGATTATTTCCACAATTAATCTTTGTAAGGAATTAAAGCAAGATAACCCGACTTATAATTTCGTTCCTATTTATTGGATGGCTACCGAAGATCATGATTTTGACGAAATCAATTTTTTCAATTTCAAAGGAAGAAAAGTGCAATGGAATAAGAATGCCTCTGGAGCTGTTGGCGAACTCGATTTGGAAGGTTTGGATCAAGTGTACGGCGCGTTTTCAGCACAGCTTGACAGTAGTGATAATGCGAAATCTTTGAAAGATCTTTTTTATCAATCTTATTTGGAGCATGATAATTTAACGGATGCCACTCGATTTTTAGTGAACAAATTATTTTCAATCTATGGGCTAGTCATTTTGGATGGCAATGATCCGCTATTGAAAAAACTTTTCATACCCTATATTGAGGAAGAGTTGATCAATCAAACGTCATTTGAAAAAGTGTCCATAACTAATGATGCGATTAATGAATTGCCTTCCAATTATAAAATACAAGTCAATCCAAGAGAGATCAATTTATTTTATATAAAAGAAAATTTAAGAGAACGCATTCTCGAAACCAATGGGGTTTTTGGGGTTTTGGATACAAATATTCGATGGACTAAAGAGGAACTGCTTGCTGAGGTTAACGAGCATCCTGAGCGTTTCAGCCCCAATGTGATTTTACGCCCCCTGTACCAAGAAGTTATCTTGCCCAACCTATGTTATATTGGCGGGGGTGGAGAATTGGCGTATTGGTTACAGCTAAAATCGAATTTTGAATCACACAAAGTAACGTTTCCTGTTTTACTTTTAAGAAATTCGGCAGTGCTTATTACTGAGATGCAAAAGAAAAAACTGAAGAAAATGAAAGTTGCGGTAACTGATTTGTTTTTAAATCAGAATGATTTGATGGATAAAGTTACCAAGTCCATCTCCGATATTAATATCGATTTTAGTCTGCAAAAAGAACAGCTTCATGATCAATTTGAAGAGTTATACGAGTTGGCAGATAAAACTGATAAATCCTTCAAAGGTGCTGTTGCCGCACAAGAAGTCAAACAAATTAAAGGCCTTGAAAACCTTGAAAGAAGACTTTTGAAGGCTCAAAAACGAAAAATGGACGATGTTTTGGTACGGGTAAGGTTGCTTCAAGATGAGTTGTTTCCAAAGCAAAGTCTTCAAGAACGTCACATGAATATTTCTGAATTTTATTTGGAATACGGCGAAGGCATCATTCAAACCTTAGTTCAAAATTTAGAGCCTCTGAAAGCCGAATTTTTAATCTTGGATATTTCAAATCAATAGCGCTCGAGTTATGAAGAGTATGCACAAGATTGATTTGAATTTGATCGAGATGACCCTGGATATCATGAAATATGTTATTGGACGTATTTCAGCTACGGAGCATCTCATTGGTAAACCTAAAAAAGAAGAAGAGCTCAAAAAGTTAGTGGGCGAAACGATTACAGCCAAAGGCATTGGTGGTGAATATGCCTTTAATTTATGGAAAGATCATCTTGCCGGTGCAAACGTTCCGGTGGATCATCCTAGGAATTTGGCTTTTGTTCCAGCATCGCCCACAAAAGCGGCCATAATGTTTGATTTGGTCACTTCGGCGTCAAGTATTCATGGGGCGTATTGGATGGAAGGTGCTGGCGGTATTTTTTGCGAGAATGAAGCGATGAAATGGATGGTATCCCTCACAGGAATGCCTGAAGGTACTTTTGGTGTTTTCACCAGTGGCGGGACCACAGCGAATCTTTCTGCTATTGTTACCGCAAGAGAGCATTGGCGTGAAAATCCAGAATTCACCAGAGAAAAAGGCTTGATTATTACCTCGATTGGCGCACATTCGTCCATTAAAGCGATGGCAAAAGTGGCCGATGTGGATATTCTTTTAGTGGATTCAGAAGAGCGATTAACAGGTGCCGATTTACAGGAAACAATTCAGAATTTAACGGAGCATCAACGTAAATGTCTGTTTGCAGTTGTGGCGACAGGAGGTACAACCAATGCGGGGATTATTGATAATTTAGCAGATATTGCCTCCGTTTGTGAGCGAGAAAACTTATGGTTTCACGTCGATGCTGCTTATGGAGGTGGTGCTTTGGTGGCCGATTCTGTACGTCATTTGTTTAATGGAATAGAAAAAGCAGATAGCGTGACTATCGATCCACATAAATGGATGTTTTCACCCTATGATTGTGGCGCTGTGATTTATAAAAATCCGGAATTAGCAAAAAACGCCCATTCCCAACAAGGCTCTTATTTAGATATTTTTAAGGATGAAGGCGCACATGGGTTTAATCCAACAGATTATCAAATACAATTAACCCGACGTGTACGCGGATTGCCCTTATGGTTTTCATTGGCAACACATGGTACCGATCGTTATAAAGAAGCCGTAGAACGCGGCATTGAACTCGCGCAAATCGCAGGAAGAATGATTGAAGCGCATCCTGATTTGGAGTTGGTCAGAGCGCCAAGTCTCTCTTGTGTGCTCTACCGAAGAAAAGGGTGGCAGCCCGAAGATTATACCCATTGGACCTA
>NZ_JBDSLS010000074.1:0-4606 GCF_039916245.1 Gelidibacter sp. | reverse complement strand
CCCATGCTAATCCAAGTTCTGGTATCTAACGGATCAATGATGCCGTCTGTCCAAATTCTGGCTGCAGCATAATAAGGCGATACTTGCGCATCATAACGGTCTTTGATCGTGTTGAAAAGTTCGTCTTCCTGTTCTTTAGTGATGGTTTGCCCTTTCTTTTTAAGGGAAGCCGTCTCAATTTGAAGCAATACTTTTGCGGCCGAATTTCCACTCATGACCGCTAACTCTGCGCTTGGCCATGCAACGATTAGTCGTGGGTCATAGGCTTTTCCGCACATGGCGTAATTTCCGGCACCATAACTATTGCCAATAATAATCGTGAATTTCGGAACGACCGAGTTGCTCACTGCATTTACCATTTTCGCTCCGTCCTTAATAATCCCGCCGTGCTCACTTTTACTGCCCACCATAAATCCTGTAACGTCTTGTAAAAATACCAACGGAATTTTCTTTTGGTTGCAATTCGCAATAAAACGGGTAGCTTTATCGGCTGAATCATTATAAATCACGCCACCAAATTGCATTTCGCCATTGGCTGTTTTTACTAATTTTCTTTGGTTGGCAACAATTCCGACGGCCCAACCGTCAATTCGTGCATAGGCCGTAATGATCGTTTGTCCGTAGCCTGCTTTGTATTCGTCAAATTCTGAGTCATCAACCAAGCGTTTGATGATCTCATACATATCGTATTGATCAGAACGACTTTTTGGAATAATGCCGTAAATATCTTCAGGATTTTCCTTTGGTTTTAGTGCTTCTGCACGATTGTATCCGGCTTTGTCAAAATCGCCAATTTTATCAATAATGTTTCTAATGGTGTCCAAAGCATCTTTATCGTCTTTGGCTTTATAATCCGTTACCCCAGAAATCTCACAATGTGTTGTGGCACCACCTAAGCTTTCATTATCAATGGTTTCTCCAATGGCTGCTTTTACCAAATAACTTCCAGCCAAAAAGATGCTTCCCGTTTTATCTACAATTAAAGCTTCATCACTCATAATTGGTAAATAAGCCCCACCTGCAACACAGCTGCCCATAACGGCAGCAATCTGCGTAATGCCCATGCTGCTCATGATGGCGTTATTCCTGAAAATGCGACCAAAGTGTTCTTTATCGGGAAAAATTTCGTCTTGCATCGGCAAATACACCCCTGCAGAATCGACGAGATAAATAATCGGCAAGCGGTTTTCAATCGCAATTTCCTGTGCTCTTAAATTCTTTTTTCCAGTAATGGGAAACCAGGCACCAGCTTTCACGGTGGCATCATTAGCAACCACCATGCATTGTTTTCCTTTCACATAACCGATCTTGATAACCACGCCTCCTGAAGGGCAGCCGCCATGATCTTCATACATATCTTCGCCAGCAAAAGCAGCGATTTCAATGGATTTGGCTTTAGGATCCAACAGATAATCGATGCGCTCACGCGCTGTCATTTTACCTTTTTCGTGATGTTTATCAATACTTTCTTGGCCGCCGCCCAATTTTACTTTGGCAAAACGTTTACGTAAAGCTGAGAGTAGAAGTTTATTGTGATCTTCGTTTTTGTTGAAGTTAAGGTCCATTGCTGTTTTTTGTTTGATGTAAAAATACAAACTTTAATACTCTTACAAAAACAGCAGTTAGGATGAATTTTAAATAAAAGTTAAAATTGTTTACATGGATTATATTCCATGGACGATAGCTTTTTGAAGTAAATTTGTGGCGAATTATTTGATCAAATAATAAACACTAATCGAAATAATAAATGAAGAAAATTTTAGCTTTTGGAGGAAGTAACAGTTCAGATTCTATCAATAAAGAATTGGCAAATTATGCAGCAAGTTTGGTGGAAGATGCCCAAGTAACACTTTTAGATTTGAATGATTTTGACTTGCCCATATACAGCAAAGATTTGGAGGCTAAAAGTGGTATTCCAGAAAACGCTAAGAAGTTTCATCAGTACATTAAAGAAACGGACGGGATTGTATTGTCGTTGGCCGAAAACAACGGGGCTTATTCCTCCGCTTTCAAAAATCTGTTTGATTGGATGTCGCGGCATGAATCTAAATTATTTATGGGCAAACCCATGCTGTTGATGGCAACGTCTACCGGTAGAAAAGGCGCAGCGTACGTTTTAGCCATGGCACACAGCAGATTCCCTTATCACGACGCTAAAATTGTAGCTGAATTTTCGTTGCCTTTGTTCCATGACAAATTTGCTGACGGAAAAATTACGGATATGCAATTTGATGACGAACTTAAAGACGCCGTAAAATTATTTCAAAACCAATTATAATATGGAGATCAAACACAAAGACAGCGGGAAAGACGGTTCATTTTATATTGAACTGGATGGCAAACAAGCAGCAGATATGACCTATAGACTTTCGGGAGACCATGAAATTACTATTGATCATGCCGAAGTCAATGATTCAATGTAAGGGCAAGGCATCGGTAAAAAATTAATTGCTGCTACCGTGGATTATTTACGTCAAAATAACTTAAAAGCGGTGGCGGAATGTCCTTTTGTGAAATCGGTTTTTGAGAAAAAATCCGATGACTACCAAGATATAATAAAATAATAACTCCGATACTTCTGAGGCTTAGTACAATATATGCTTGGTCATGATTTCACTTATGACTTATGGTTTCAGCTCAGGAGGTCGATCAATCCTATAATTTGAATCAGGCTGTAGGCGTATCTTTTTATAAGATGGTCAATTGATCGGAAGCGTAGGCGTATCCGGTGGCGGAGGTAGTGAAAATGACCACAACACTGCAATAAAAGCGGTCGAGCGCTCTGGATTTAAAGTAAAAAAATAAAATAAATCCATAAAATAAACCAAAAAATTTATTAATCGTATTGCTGCTTGCGGTTGCGAGTGTGAGCTTTACTTAAGAAGCTAAATATCAATTGTCCAGTCAAATTTTGAACTTGACTCAGGGAAAACCTGCTCCTGATTTTAAGATCAGTTTATCCAAACAAGATGACACGGGAAAACGGGTGACCTTAGATGAAAAATATACAGATGTCAACGGAAGGATTACGGATTTTCTAAAAGTAAATAACGGAACCAGTCAGCATGGGATTTTTAAACTGATGTATTTTGTAGAATCTTATTTTGAAAAATTAAATCAAAGCTCTTTCTATCCTTTCATTGAAGTCGTTTTTGAAATTAAGGATGATAATCATTATCACGTTCCAATAACCCTGTCTCCGTTCGGATATTCTACCTATAGAGGTAATTAAGAATATGGTAATTACACAATTGACATGGGAGTTATTTCTAAAGATATCAAGTCAAAATTTGCCAATGTTAAGGACAAAGCCTTCATCAATATTTTATATACGGCGAGTTGGATTTCGAGTTTTCAGAACGAGTTCTTTAAGCCTTTCAGGATTTCACGCCAACAGTACAATATTTTAAGAATATTAAATGGCACAAATGATGCCTTGAAAGTTCAAACGCTCAAGAAGCGCATGAATGAACGTTCGCCAAATGCCACGCGATTAATGGATAAGTTTTATGCGAAAGATTTGATAGAGCGCTTTCCATGTGAGGATGATAATGATAGGCGCGTTGTATATATAAAAATCACTGAAAAAGGACTAGAGCTTTTGGAGGCCATTTCAAAAGATTTGCATCAAGATTTGCCTAAAAACCTCACGGAAGAAGAAGCTGTCCAGCTCAGTGGTTTATTAGATAAAATAAGATAAATCCAAGCGACGGCAGACATCTCTTGAATAGCATTTAAACCATTAATCCATAAAGCAAAAGAGAGAGTACACGCCAATCACGGATGGGTGAATGCAAATCACTCCTTCAGTTTCGCTAATTATTTCGATCAAGAAAAAATCCAATTTGGCGCTTTAAGAGTTTTAAACGATGACACTAGCGCTCCAAAAATGGGATTTTGGTTTAATGATAAAAGAAAGCTCTTATGAAAAGGCTTGTTTTGCAAGTTTTCTTGTCTTGCTTTTTTTCATGATCAAGATTCCAAATGCGATTAATACGCCTGTTCCTGCCATGGCGGCACCAACCCAATCGGCTGAAGTGTATCCGTAGCCCATGGCAATAGGCAATCCGGCAAAATAAGCACCAGAAGCATTACCAATGTTGAACGCACTTTGATTTAGTGAGGAGCCTAAAGTTTCAGAACCTTTTGAGGCTTTTATAATAAGCATTTGAATCGGTGTGGAGATGGCAAAAGTTACCATTCCTATGATGAAAGTCATCACTAAAACCATCACCTTATCGGAGGCTAAAAAGGTATTGAGCGACAGACAAATCATCATTAAAAAAAGAACGATCATAACCGTATTCAACGGTGCAAATTTCTCAGTGAGTTTAGCACCGATAAAATTCCCGATGACCATTCCTAATCCTGCCAGAACCATAGCATAAGAGACTACGTTTTCAGAATGTCCAGCAACATCAGTAATTAAAGGCGATATATAGCTGTACCATGCAAAAAATCCGCCAGTACCGACTGTGGTCAATAAAATGATAAGCCAGAGTTCTGGGCGTTTAAAAATTTTAAATTCACTTGTAAATTTAGTTTCAGAAGATTTCTGAAGTAAAGGCATCCAAAATTTCACACTTAAAACGGCAAGGACACCAAC
>NZ_JBDSLS010000073.1:0-3120 GCF_039916245.1 Gelidibacter sp. | reverse complement strand
AAATTATCCAATACATCACTATGGTCGCCCCACAAGTGTTCTGCAATGATTTCTTTGGAAAGCACACGGCCTTTGTTTGAAATAAAAAACACTAACAAATCATATTCCTTTCGCGTAAGTGCAATTGACTTTCCATTAATATAAGCGGTTCTAGATTTGGTATCAATGCTTATTTCATGAAATTTAATAAGGTCATTACCTCCAAATTTCCCCCGGCGAAGTATCGCAGTGATGCGCGAGTTAAGTTCTGCAAGATGAAACGGCTTGGTCAAATAATCATCGGCGCCAAGATCCAATCCCTCTAATTTATCACTTAACGAATTGTTTGCTGAAATAATAATAACACCAGCAGTTTTCTTTTCTTTCTTGAGTACTTTCAAAATATCAAGGCCACTGCCTGAAATAAGGCAAATATCTAATATGATGACATCGTAATCATACATATGAATTTTATCAAAGGCTTCATCATAATCTGAAGCAACCTCACAAACATTGCCATCACGTGTTAAATACGTAGCGATGGATTGTTGTAAATCTATTTCATCTTCGGCTATTAAATATTTCATGTGTCTATAATTACCTCTATAAGTTTCAAATAATAAATTTAATATTGGATGCTCAAAAATTTCTAAAGTAGCTACAGATGAGAACACCATGGTTCATACCCATTTCATCAAGATGTTAAAAAATATTTAAATTTTTTAAGATTCAACCTCACGGAAATAAAAAACAATCCATAGTTCATACCTTCTATTCTTTTATCAATTTTAAAATTGTTGGTAACACAACGAGCAAAAGAGGTAAGGCAAAGATCAATCCTCCAATTACGGCAATAGCGAGTGGCTGATGCAATTGTGCCCCGGCGCCTATGCCCAAAGCTAAAGGTAAAAGGGCCATAATAGCTGCAAATGCAGTCATTAGCTTTGGACGCAGACGGGCAGCTATGGCGTATTCAATTCTTTCAATATGTGATAAGGACGCGTCACCTTCTTGATATTGCCGGTACGTGAAAATTGAATTTTCGCCAATGATTCCAACAATCATGATGATGCCCGTATAACTACCAACATTTAATGGCGTTCCGGTAATATATAGACTCAACAAACATCCTGCAACACCTAAAACTGCAATAACGATAATGGCCAGCGCTATTTTTATCTTTCTAAACAGAAACAAAATAACAATGAACACTAACAAAATAGCTGAAATCAAAATCATCATTAATTCTTTAAATGCTTTTTGTTGATCTTGATACGCACCACCATATTCTATGGTATAACCTGACGGAAGGGATATGTTTTTGTTCAAGTGACTTTGTACGTCTTTTAAAGTTGAACCTAAATCGCGATTATTCAATCGGGCAGTAATAACGCCCATCGATTTTTGATTTTCACGATTAATTTCTGCCACGCCTTTTCCCATTTCAATTGAAGCCACAACATTGATAGGAACGCTGGCGCCACTTGGCAATAAAATAGAGGTGTTTTTTAAATTTTCAACCGAGGTTTTATAAGCATCCGGATAGATTAGTCGAATATTCACTATTTGTTCTTTGTCTATCATGGTACTCACCACAGTACCTTCAATTTGGGTCTGAATTTGTAATTGAAAATCGGCAACGGTCAAGCCCAATTGTGATAACACTGGAACATTTGGAATAATAGAGACAGTTGGCCCGGCAACAATGACGCCATCGTTGACATCGGCAGTACCTGCTACTGTTTCGAGTTCTGTCGCAATTTTTTTCGAAAGTAACTCCAAAATTGTCACATCATCCCCAAAAACCTTGACCTCAATAGGCTGTACCGAGCTCATCAAATCGCCAAGCATATCGCCAATCACCTGTCCAAAATCAATAGTGAGTTGTGGAACGGCCTCTTCAACACGTTTTCTTATTTCGTCAGAAACTTTCGTGGTGGTTTTGTTTCGTTTGTCTTTGAGTTTTATTAAATAATCCCCACGGTTAGGCTCCGTAATAAAAAAACCCATTTGCGTTCCTAATCTGGCGGAATACGCCTCTACTTCTGACTGTGTATCTAAAACACCGTTCACAATTTGGAGCATTCTATCGGTTTCTTCAAGGGTTGTGCCGGCAGGACTATAGTAATCCAAAACGATGCTTCCTTCATCCATTTCAGGAAGAAAACCAGAGGGCAAACGCGAGGGAACGATGATAAGAACAAGAACACAGACTCCAAAAAACAGAATGCCAATGATTGGTTTTTCCAAAACACTGTGAATCCATTTGGTTTTGGGCTCATGTTTATGTTCCAACGTTTTATTTCGTGTAAAAATAATGGACAGCACTGGCACAATTAACCAGGTGGCCAAAAACGAGGCGGCCAGTGCAATTATCATACTAAATGCCATCACTTTAAAATAGGCGCCGGCAACACCTGTCATCAGCACAAAAGGAATAAAAATAACCAAGGTACTCAATGACGATCCTACCATGGCAGGAAATAGATAAACAATGGCTTCATGTGAAACCCAAGTTATGGACTGTTTCGGATTTTCTTCTCTTATTTTATGAATTTGTTCAATAATGATGACCACATCATCTATCATGAGGCCGATGGCGGCGGCAATAGCGCCCAAGGTCATAATGTTGAAGGTATAACCTATGGCATCCAATAAAATCAATGTCAATGACAAGGATACGGGTATGGTAAACAAAACAACCAAACTGGCAGAAAAAGAGCGGAGAAATATAATGACGACTACAAGCGCCAATACCAATCCAATCCATAAGACATCTTTGATACTAGCAATACTCGTATTGACAAAATCGGCTTGTTTATAATAGAGTTTTAAAGTGACCCCTTTGGGAAGGGTTTTCTGTAACTCAGCCACCTTATGTTCAATGGTATTATTGACCTCTATTAGATTGGCGTTCGGCTGTTTTATGACAGCAATCAGTGGTATATTCTTACCATTGGCAAGGATTTTCACGTATTCTTTGACCTCATTTACTTCAATAGATGCAATATCCGTGAGGCGAATCAATCGATTAGGGCTATTAATAATAACCAAATTCTGCAGATCCTCCAAATCATCTACCGCATTATCAGTGAGTGTCAGATACATGCGATTGAATTCTGTGATGTAGCCATTGGATTG
>NZ_JBDSLS010000072.1:0-9536 GCF_039916245.1 Gelidibacter sp. | reverse complement strand
GAATTGGTATAAAAATGCGCGTCATACCTGGTCAGAAAACGAATTATTGGATACACAGTCAAAATTAAAGCAGTTTATACAAATGCATTTGCTGTAAAAAGCATGAAGTTTGAAGCACGGAGCACGGAGCACAGCGCGTGAAAAAGGAAATACTCCTTAACTTCCAAATAATTTATTTTCTTTGAACCATTAAGATCATTTAGGTATTAAGAACATTAAGTTCGGCGGTTTTTAACCAAACCCTTAATGTCCTTCAAGAATAGTTTCACAAAATACTTTTAACTTCTTCACTTATCTTCAAACTCACAACTCATAACTCTGAATTCATAACTATGAACTCCAATCTACCCCAACACATCCAATTTGGCAAAACGCAACAATAATTTTTTAACGCCCCCATGTTGAAAATTGATTTCAGCTTTGGTATCTGCACCTACGCCCTCAATTTTTAAAACTTCGCCTTTTCCAAAACGCATATGTTCTACCACATTGCCAACCGTCAGTTTTCCATCAAATAAATTGATATTTGGACTTCCTACGGACTTTCCAACCGGCTTTAATTTTGCTGGCGGAATAAATTTTGGTGGTTTTTCTTCTGATTTTCGCTTTACAGGTCTTTTAAATCGGATTTGATCTGGTGGAATATCGCCAAAAATATCAGGAGAAAGCATCGGATTGAATCGTCTTTCATCAATGGGCGTCAAAATCTCCAAAAAAGATTCGTCAATTTCTTCAATAAAACGGCTAGGCTCAGCATCAATCAATTTTCCCCAACGGTAGCGTGACATCGTATAAGTCAAGTACGCTTGCTTTTCTGCTCTGGTTAAGGCCACATAAAATAGGCGTCGCTCCTCTTCCAATTCGCTTCGGGTGTTCATGCTCATCCCACTTGGGAACAAGTCCTCTTCCATCCCAACGATATATACATAAGGAAACTCCAATCCTTTTGCCAAGTGAATGGTCATCAGCGCCACATGGTCTGCATCGCCCTTATCAGCATCCAAATCGGTTGCCAAAGCGACATCTTCCAAAAATTCAGGTAAAGCACCAGTGGCATCTGCCAATTCTTCCTGACCCTCCACAAAATCCTTGATCCCGTTCAGTAACTCCTCTATATTTTCCATTTTGGCAATCCCTTCTGGCGTGCCATCATTTCTAAATTCTTTGATAAGTCCGGTAACTTTCGTCACATGATCTGACAATTCAAAAGCGTTTGCTGTTTGATTCATCACCTGAAAGCTCTCGATCATTGTCACAAAATTTTGAAGTTTATTCTTTGTGCCTGAGTTGATATTGATGTCGATTTTATCTACATGTTTCATCACATCAAAAATGGAACGGTTATAACCGTTGGCTGCGACAATAAGTCGATCTATGGTTGTCTGTCCAATACCACGTGGAGGAAAATTAATGACTCGCTTAAGCGCTTCTTCATCGGCAGGATTGATAATTAATCGTAAGTAAGACAGGACATCTTTAATCTCTTTACGCTGATAGAAGGACTGACCGCCATATATTCTGTAAGGAATCCCGCGCTTTCTCAAAGCATCCTCCATAGCACGAGATTGTGCGTTGGTACGGTATAAAATAGCAAAATCGCTATTCATCATTTGATGTTCCATTTTGTTTTCAAAGATGGAACTCGCTACAAAACGGCCTTCATCGCCATCGGTCATCAAACGATTGACCTTGATTTTGGGTCCGTCGTCATTGGCTGTCCAAACCACTTTTTCAAGTTTGGTCTGATTCTTATCGATCACGGAATTGGCAGCATTGACTATATTCTTGGTCGATCGGTAATTCTGCTCCAAACGGAACAGCTTCACATCGTCATAATCCTTCTGGAAATTTAAAATATTATTGATATTGGCACCTCTAAAGGCGTAGATACTTTGCGCATCATCCCCAACCACACAAATATTCTGGAATTTATCAGACAATGCCCTGACAATCAAATATTGCGAATGATTTGTATCCTGATACTCATCCACCAATATATAACGGAATCGATTCTGATATTTTGCCAAAACATCGGGAAAGCGCGTCAGTAATTCGTTGGTTTTCAACAACAAATCATCAAAATCCATCGCACCTGCCTTAAAACAGCGCTCTACATATTGCTTATAGATATCTCCCATTCGAGGACGTTTGGCCATTTTATCAGCCTCCATCAACTCCGGGTTTTGAAAATATGCTTTAACCGTAATCAAACTGTTTTTATAGGATGAAATCCGGGAACTGATCTGTTTGTATTTATAAATATCCTTATCCAGACCCATTTCCTTTATAATGGATGAAATCAAACGTTGCGCATCCTGTGCATCATAAATGGTAAAATTGCTTGGGTAACCCAATTTATCTGCTTCAATACGCAGAATTTTAGCAAAAACGGAGTGAAACGTTCCCATCCATAGATTTTTCGCTTCACTAGTACCAACAATTTCGGCAATCCTGTTCTTCATTTCACGCGCTGCCTTGTTGGTAAAGGTCAACGACAGGATATTAAATGGGTCCACACCTTGACTCATCAAATAAGCAATCCTAAAAGTTAAGACACGCGTTTTCCCTGATCCAGCACCTGCGATCACAATCATAGGGCCATCTTTCTGCAATGTTGGCGCTAATTGTGCCTCATTTAACTGACTTAAATATTTCTCCAAAACTCCTCCAATTATTAAAGCGTGAAATTAACCAAAGCTTCTGTTTTTAACGAATGATTTCGCTAATAATTATGAACAATAAGCCCTTCTATATGCGGATAAACCTAAGAAAAAGATAAAATCGTGAGCGATTAATACTATTAAAATTTTAGAAATAGCTTGGCCAATCTTATTGATTGCCGTTACCAGTCATAATACTGACCAAACCTGCTTTTAAGTTTAACCATAAGAAATTAAAAATCGATTTGGTTTTATCGCGCTCTATATCATCTTTAAAGCTTTCTCTAAAACCATGATCAGCTTGATCGCTGCTCTTTTTGATAAATAGATTGGCGATGGCAGACAGCACTTTATTCTTCTTTTCTCCTTCTTTATCCAAAATGTCCACCTTAAAATCCTCATACTTGGCTTTCATATTGACCCGTGAAGTATTTTTATTCCCTGAAATGGTCGCATAGGTATGGAACAATTCGCCTTCAAGAAGCACTTTTAAATTGGGTTGCGAAAACGGATTTAAATCTGGCGCGGGTAGTTTACCAATATCCGCCTTGAACACAAACGCATCGTTGACATCATTAACATCAAATTCCCAATGGACTTTAATAGGTGTTTTTGCCATAAAAATAGCATCAATATCTAAAGTGGTATTTTCTCCAGCAGCGTACGTATTACTGATATTTTTCAAGTGGGCATTCAACTTTGTAAATGAAATCTTACCCGCCTGCATATCAGTGTTTACCTTTTCAGAATAAACAATAGTCGCGTTTTTAAGCTCAACTTCACTTAAAGTTAAATCAAACTTCAGATCTCTTAGCATCTTGCTATAAAGCTCTTTACGCGTAGTATCATCTGCAATCAACTTATTTCTATAGATATACATTTCAGCATCTTCGAAAATGACTTTTGGACTTTTAAAATAGAAAACAGAATCCTGCTCATATCCGAATTTTTGATACTCAAAAACCAACGAAGGCATCGTGATATCAAAATGATCGCGCTCAGTCGAGATGATTTGGTTCAACTTTGTTTTGGAGTATTTCGTAAATATTTTCAATTGATGGAACAACGCTTTTTTATGGTCTATTTGAGCGTCTGAAATGGTCAGGTTCTCATAAGTTCCCATGCTATAAAAAAAATCATTGAATGAAAGATTATAGTCTTCAAAACTAAAGGGAAATGGCTTTTTTACCGACGCAGCATCTAATAAAATGCTCATAACATTTGCGGCAACTCCTTCTGAATGTAGCACAATGGAATCTGTTACCCTATCACGAATCGTAAGTTCTCCGTTTTGAATATTAAAGCGATCGACTTTAATTTCCTGTTTAAGTTGATTTAAACTGGAGTTATTCCTGTCATTTTCGGGAATTGTTTTGTCATGATTATAACGCAATTTCGGACTTCTTAGTTGAACGCTCTCCACATGAATGTTATCATTTACGAAATAATTCCAATAACCAAAGCCATCGACTATGATGGCGTCTAATTCAATTTCAGCACTGACTTTTGAAGTGTCGCCACCTTTACTCACAATTTTAGGACGCACCATAACCGCACTTCCCCGCCAAATATTAATATCAATCGACTCGTACTCCATACCGATGGTTTCAGGTAGCTTTGTTTTAAGAAACTTGTCAAGTTTTGAAGCGATGATGGCATCAGCTACAAAATACCCAACAATACTAAGCACTACTAGTGCCAGCAGCATAATAAAAGTGATCTTTAAAGGTTTCGTCATAAGCTAAAGGTATCCAATTGATATGTTTTTTAGTATCTCAATAAAAATATTTGTAACTGAAATCCTAACAGACTCTCGAAAGGTTTTAAATCCTTGTTTTTTAAAATTCTTACGGAAATTTTAAAAAAAACAACTTATGTTTGATAAAATTTTACACCCGTTATGGATTTAGCAACAAAACTTATTGACGCCTTGCTCTATGCAATCCCTGCCTTAATCACAGGACTTGTAGCCTATTATTTTTTTAAGGAACACACTAAAAATGAAGATGGAAGACGGCGGTTTTTACTGCAAAAAGACATGCAAGTAAACACAATGCCACTGCGCCTACAAGCCTACGAACGGATGGCTATTTTTCTGGAACGCATCTCTCCTGCTAAATTACTAATCAGAGTTACACCAATATCTTCTAATAAAGAAGATTACGAAAGCTTGCTTATAGCAAACGTTGAGCAGGAATTTGAACATAATTTATCGCAACAAATCTACGTTACCGACGATTGCTGGAACATTATATGTGCCGCAAAAAATGCCACAATTCAATTAATTAGAAAAGCCAGTCTTTTAGAAAAAACCGATACCGCCAACAAATTGAGAGAGGTGGTTTTAACAGAAATGATGGAAAAACGCGCCCCTAGCGATGCAGCACTTTCCTATATCAAACAAGAAGTGGGCGAAATGTGGTAAAAATTAGTCAGCAGCCTTCAGTTGGCAGTCTTCAGTTGGCAGTCAACAGTGTACAGTCTCAGGGTTCAGTTAGCAGTAAACAATCGCTATTTTTCAACCGGTAATTTAGGTTTTGGAATTTGATGCTTTCCATTTATTCTTGTTTCTGTTTTATCGTCATCATGCTTCAACTTTGCATAACTATAACCTTGCTCCCACCATTTGGTCATTAACCTTTTGCTGAAAATCAGCGAATTCTCCGTGAGCATTGTTGGTGTATAATACAAATTGAGCTTTACATTGTGATTGGCAGCGGCCAATTGACCAATCGTGATATCCCTTTTCTCAACCTGCTCAATCAAATATGAAAACAGATTAATCATGAGCGAGAAGGGATTTTTCCCTAACACCTTATTGCCTTCCATATTTTCAGATTCTAGAATAACCGCGTCAATCTCTGTGGCCCCTCGCAAAATAGCTTCCCTTATAGGAATAACACAACCTAATCCGCCGTCGGCATATTCACATTCGTTTTTAACGGCCAACGACATGAAGGGGATATAATTGCACGAAATCCAGATCCAATCGCAAAATTCATCGTGATCAAAATCTAAGATCGACTTATATTCGACGCTACTTTTGGTAAGATTTGCCACGGTGACCACAACGTCAATGCCCGACTTTTTAATGCTTTCAAACTCCTCTTCCGTAAAATTGCGTTTAATATTCTTTCGCAACGCACCACTTTCTCCAAAAGTTCTTTTGCGCCTTATAAACTGAATCAAGGAATTAAAATAGTTGATCGAGACATATTCACGTCCATCTTTTTTATGTTGCACAAACGGACTAATACTAAAAACATCGCGTTGACTGACATTTGTGAAAATATCATACAGTTTCCCTATATTATTAACCGCCAAATGCGGCACCAGTAAACTCCCGGTAGATGTTCCTAAAAACATATCATATCTCCTGCCTTTATCTTCCATTAAATACTGCGCCACGCCGCCAGCAAAGGCGCCTTTACTCCCTCCTCCTGAAATCACTAATGCTCTTTTCATCTAATTGGTTTTTTCTGGTTTCAACGGACTCGATTCTTGATTTTTATGCTTCGCAAAATCAAAACCACTTTGCCACCACGCTGTCATTTTCTCTTTACTGAACACCAGCGAGTTGGTCGTCAACACAGTCGGAGTGTAATAAAAATTAATAATAGCTTTTTGATTGGTGGCCACAAATTTTCCAATTCTAATATTCTGGTATTCGATTCTATCCAACATAAATGCAAACATATTCGTCAACAAAGAGAACGCATTCAAGGACGGCATCCTGTTGTACTGTGTTACTTCGGTCTGCAAAACCACAGCATCCACAACCGTTGCGCCACGCCTAATAGCCTCCTCAATTGGCACCATCGACCCTAAACCACCATCGGCATACTCACACCCTCCTTTTTTAACCAACGACATAAAAGGCGTGTAATTACAAGAAATCCAAATCCAGTCCATAAATTCCTCATATTCAAAGTCCTTAACCGACTTGTATTCCACTTGATTAAGCGACAGATTCGAAACCGTCACCACCACATCAGCTTTCAATAGTTTTAAAGCATTAAAACCTTCTTCAGTAACGTGATCCGTAATAAGTTTTCTCAAATTTTGACTTTCACCAAAAGTTTTTCTGCCACTCAAAATATTACGCAACACATTAAAATGATTGATGCTGATGGTCTCAATCCCATTTTTTCTTTTGATGTTGAACGGACACACATTAAAAACATCCTTTTGCGTTACACTCGTGTAAAGCTCTTTGACCTCCTTAACTTTTTTTAAGGCCAAATGCGACACTAACAAACTTCCGGTTGACGTACCAATAAACAAATCGTAATCCAGCTTTTTATTTTCAATGAGATACTGCGCCACACCACCAGCAAATGCGCCCTTACTACCTCCACCAGATATGATTAATGCTCTCATTGACTCATCGTTATTCGTTATTAAAGAAAACTAAAGCATGCCGTATAGGCTTATCAGCACGTCATCCATTAATTATCAACAATTAACAACTAATTTCTAAGACTATCAATAATCTGCTTAAAACTTACATCACCTTCCAACTCCTCAACCATCCGTTTTGCAAACTGTTGAAACCGCCAATTGTGATGCTTCGTGGCGTCCATTAAATTTTCTATTGAAACCGCATCAAATCCCTTAACCAGTTTCAGGTAATTAAAAGCATTCATCCGCAACTCAAAACTGTATTTTGGATTCGTATAACCTCTTAATTCATTAAAAATATCCTGTTTTTTATCCGGTTGATATTCTAATGTATTTAAATGTAAGGCTAACCAGAGTAGTTTCACATTATAATCGCTAAAACCGTAAATAGAGTTGGTTTGCTGTAGATATTTAGCCCGATCTGCTGGAAAATTAACCCATAGATTATACAATGCCACTTCTATCGTTTTATAAGATTTGTCCATTAAAAGCGACTCATATGCGTTCTTAAATTCTGAGGGAATAGCGGTCATCTTTTGAGCGATGGCCTGCCGCACCTCAAGATTATTATTAAAATCCTCTAATTTCACTTCATAAGCATCTTTGGAAAGAATCTTGACTTTTGCCTTATCGGAAATATTAGAAACTAAATAATCCTTGCATTTCAAAGGATAAGTCTCACAGCTGACATCAAGAAACTCCTTGATAAACGCCGATTTATGTAAGCTTTTCACCATATCATCCTGCGGAAGCGCAACATCTTCGATCCAAATTCTGACGAATTCAGACAAATCTTGACCACTTTCCTTTTCAACCTCCTTTACAAAATCGGAAGTTTCCACATTTAGATATTGGTGTTTCTCGAGATAATTTTTCACAGCTGCCCTAAAAGCGACCTCACCCACCAGCTCACGCAACACATGCAAGGCCCAACTTCCTTTTTGATAAAACGTCACGCTGCTTGACTTCGGATCGAGCAAAGAAGTGCTTTCCCCCGCATGCTCCTGCTTCAAAAGCTGTTGTGCGTACTCATATAATTGCCAATAGAAATAATCTTCACCAAACACATCCCGCTCCGCCAAAAGTGCATAATAGGTCGCAAAACCCTCCTGAAGCCAATGATGCGTGCCGCTCGTTGCGGTCACCAAATCGCCAAACCATTGATGCGCAAGCTCATGAGCGTTGACGTTGACGTAATTCTGGTCGTTAAATCCTATCGGATCAACCACCAAAGCATCTGAAAAAATGTTCAATGACGTATTTTCCATTCCTGAATACAGAAAATCCTTGTCCGGCACCTGTCGATAAACACCCCAAGGATACGACACGCCAATCTCATTTTCCAAAAAATCAAACATCTGTTTGCTGTAGCGATAGGTCGCTTCTACTTTAGCGGAATCTTGAGGATAATAGTAATATTCTAAAGGAACACCGCTCTTCGAAGTTTCCGTTTTTTTATTGTATTTCCCAATAGCAAGCGCAACAAGATAACTGCTCATGGGCGATTTCATATCGTAATGCCATGTCGTCTTATTCTGTGGGACAGACTCTTTTTTCACAAGTTCTCCGTTGGCCAAAACAACATAACCATCATCAAAAGAAATAGATAAATCGAACTCAATCTTCTCATTCATATCGTCGATACTCGGCAGCCAATTACTCGTATATTTCCCTTGTCCTTGGGTCCAAATTTGATCATCTACAAAATATAAGGCTTTTTTGGGCTGAGCAGAATACCATAATTGCAAGAGATAATCCGTGTTTTTTTTGAAATTATTTAAGATGACTATTTTATCAGCTTCAACGCGATAATCAACGCCTTCAACCAACTCGCTCTTTCGATCACCCAATTTCAAACTCTTATAATCCATTTTTACAGCATCAAGATAAACTGAATCGATATCTTTTAAGGTTTTGAAGTTGATAAAAACAAAACCAGAAACCTTTTTTAAGCCCTCAAAACTCAATTCTGCTTTAATTCTTTCAAAATCAACAACATCAGTTTGCTGCGCGCAAACAGGTCCGAGAAACAGAAGAAAACAAAGAGAAAGAAAGCGGTTCATTTATGACACATAATTAGGTATGACCAAATTAAGAAAAAAAACCACTTGAAGCATAAGGTTAGAAGTGCAAAGTATTAAGTACGAAGTGTCGAGTACAAAGCATGAAGAACGAAGCGTGAAGCAACTTGTTGAACAATTTATAATTTGATATTTTAAAGCTCAACACAATACACAATGTCATTTCTGCTTTCGCAGGAATTGGTTAAATTCGCAGCTATGAATGCCCAACTACAAACCCCTATCGATTACCTCAAAGGCGTCGGCCCAAGTCGTGGCGCTTTGCTGCGAAGCGAACTTGGCATTCACACCTATCAAGATTTGATCAATTTGTTTCCCAATCGCTATATTGACAAAACGCAGTACTATAAAATCAACCAACTGCAACAAAATAGCGCTGACGTTCAAATTATCG
>NZ_JBDSLS010000071.1:0-3376 GCF_039916245.1 Gelidibacter sp. | reverse complement strand
CCTGATGTTCCCTTAGGTTCGCACACGGCTTCTTTAGGATTTACTTTTTATGATGCCACTGCATTCCCTGAAAAATATAGAAATGGCGCTTTTGTAGGGCAGCACGGCTCGTGGAACCGCTCCGTTTTGGCGGGCTATAAAGTGGCGTTTATACCTTTTGAAAATGGAAAACCAAAACCACCAGAAGATTTCTTAACCGGTTTTATTGCAGATTTGGATAGCTCAGAGGTTTATGGACGGCCTGTTGCGGTGACCGTTAGTCCGCAAGGGGATTTATTAGTGAATGATGATGCTGGTGATGTCATTTGGAAAGTGAGTTATAAGATAAAATAAAAAGTATGAAATTTTTAAATTTTCAAGCGGTTATGATATTCATAACCGTTTTTATTAATATGCTCCAAGCACAGAATGTAGAAGGAGTAGTGAAGTCTCAACAAGGTATTCCTATTCCAGGGGTGGCCATAATTATTCGAAATCAGATCGTTTCTAAAACCGATGATGAAGGCGTATTTGTACTTCCAAAGCAATTTAATCTTCCCATCAACTTTACAATGGAGCATCCCAATTATCAATCTAAAAACCAGCTGTTATCTGAAAGCTACCAAATATTTCTTCTGAAGGGCATTGCTGGGATAGAGGAACTCAATCCTATAGTGATTACCGCGCCTTCTGAAATCAAGCCTATTCTTATTGTTCCCACAAACACGATTACAGCTGAAACCCTGGAGCAACAAAGTCCTGTGATGCTTGTGGATGCCATGAACAAAATCCCTGGGGTCTTTATTCAAAGTGGCGCAATAAATACCAATCGTATCACTATAAGAGGTGTGGGATCGCGGACGCTTTATGGAACCAATAAAATTAAAGCGTATTTTAATGGGATTCCGATAACCAATGGGGTGGGAGAAACTGTTTTGGATATTTATGATGTGGAAGATTTGCAGTCCGTTGAAATTATTAAGGGGCCTAAAGCGACTTTATATGGGACGAATCTCGGAGGCACGATTTTACTAAATTCCAAGAAACCCCAAACCGGTGGATTATCCTTTCAAAATAATACCACGATAGGCTCTTTTGGCTTGTTTAAAAATAGCATCGCTTCTGGTTTTTCCGATAAGCACTTCACGATACATTTTAATTATGACCATCTTGAAGTGGATGGGTTTCGTGAGAATAGTCAATACCAGATTAATTCCTACTTTCTAAATTCGACCTATAGATTTAACGATAAAACCGAAATTTCGCTGTTGTTTAATCACTCAAATTATTTAGCTCAATTACCAAGTTCCATCGGGAAAACTGATTATTTGGAAAACCCCTCAAAAGCTGCATTTACTTGGCTAAAAGCGAAAGGTTATAAAATGGATAAACAAATGTTGGGAGGCATCAATTTCAAGCATCAATTCTCGTCTAAATTTGAAAATAGCACGAGTGTGTTTTATTCCTATTCCGATCATTACGAACCACGACCTTTTAATATTTTGGATGAGCTTACTAAAGGCGTTGGATTGCGAAGCATTTTTACCCATACGATTGATTTTTTAGGAAGAAAAGCCATTTGGAATTTTGGCACCGAACTCTATCAAGATAAATACGATTGGAAAACTATTCAAAATCTTTACGCCACCAACGATGGGAACGGAAGTTTGGAAGGTGCGTTATTGAGTAATAATCAGGAAAAGAGAAAGAACATAAATGTTTTTTCAGATATCACACTTCCGCTAATGGAAAAGTTGACGCTTCAGTTTGGACTCAATTATAATAAAACGAACTACAATTTTAAGGATGAATTTAATCCTGAAGATGTGAATCCAAAGGCATCGCGAAATTTTGATCCGATTATCGCCCCCAATCTGAACGTGTCCTATCAGTTAAAAGCGCAATTGCAAGTTTTCGGTAATGTGAGTTATGGCTTTAATTATCCAAGCTTAGAAGAAGCGTTAACGCCGGAGGGGATTGTTAATCCGGAGATCAGTCCAGAGAAAGGTTATAACTATGAACTTGGGAGCGAGGCTTATTTTTTTCAAAAACGTTGGCATATTTTGGCTTCTTATTATATTTTGGATATCAAAGATTTGTTGGTGGCGCAAAGGGTAGGAGATGATCAATATATTGGCAGAAATGCAGGGCGTACCTTACACAAAGGCTTAGAGATTGCCACCGATTATAAATGGACGCTTACGAACGCCTTTAATATTTCGCCCTATATCAATGCCTCGTTTAATTGGCATCGTTTTAAAGATTTTGTAAACGAAGACATGGATTTTTCAGGTCATAAGCTCACTGGTGTTCCAAATTTAACCATTGCTTCTGGAGTCGCTTTAAATCTTGATAAATTTACTATGTTTATCAATCATCTGTATGTAGGAAAAATGCCGATGAATGATGCCAACAGCTTATATAGAGATGCTTACAGCGTATTGAATTTAAAGCTCAATTATTCTGGTCAACTTTTCAAAACCTTAAACTTCAAGCTCAATTTTGGTGTTAATAATCTGGCAGATACCAAATATGCCTCCTCCATTCTGATCAATGCAACAGGTTTTAATAATACGGAGCCTAGGTATTATTATCCGGGAAATCCTCGAAATTACTATGGAGGTGTGATGCTCAATTATCTTTTTTAAAAAATCAAATGACTAAAGCGTCATACTTGCCCTATAAATGTTCTGGCGGAGTTTTTAAAATAGGCTGAAAGTCTGTTGCATTCGTGAAATTTATAGTAAAAAATTTAAATCGGTATTCTCAGTCTACGAATAAGTTCGTGAAAATCCGTGAAATTCGTGTCAAAATTTTTAGAAGCTAAAGCGAGATGCACTAAAGTGCATACTTTTAACTTAATTTGAGACCAATAAAATGTAACAATTTAGATTACTGCTCGTCATATAATTACATCAATCACTAATTTAAATCACAATTATCATGCGAGAAGATAGATCATTAATCGTCATTGCCCATTTAAGCCAATTGATTACCTTATTAACTGGTTTTGGAAGTTTGATTCTGCCCTTAATCCTTTGGATAACCCAAAAGGAAAAAGTATATCAGATGGATGCCCACGGAAAAAACATTATTAACTTTCAGTTGAGTCTGATTGTTTATTGTATCATTTGTGTGCCGTTGATCCTTTTATTTGGACTGGGAATTTTAGGATTTATCCTTTTGGGGATTATGGCCATTGTATTTCCTGTAATCAATGCGATAAAAGCCAGCAATGGCGAAACACCAAGTTATCCTTTTACTTTTAATTTCCTGTGAAGACAGGAATCTTGATTATATAGTTTTAAAGGTCTAATTAGGATTTATAATTTTATGTGAATTCTTGTAAAAAAATAACTGGAATTAATTTATTTCTGTAGAATAACAAACATGTATA
>NZ_JBDSLS010000070.1:0-5777 GCF_039916245.1 Gelidibacter sp. | reverse complement strand
TGATTTTTAATGTGGTGGTTTTTGCACAAAAAAAAGTCAAAACAGACTTTAAGTATAAAGTCACTTATAATTTACATTACACATTAGATTCAACCAAATTAGATGAAGGAAAATCAGAATATATGGTGCTCTTTTTGGGAGATGATTTTTCTTCATTTTCAAGTAGAGCCAAGCTCTTTAAAAACAGCGTTGTAGTTAAAGGAAATACTGCTTCTACTTCTAAGGAAAGTATAACGGCTTTTCCCGCTGTAATATTAAAAAATCCTAAGGAAAACTATTTGGCATATACCTTACAAATCGTGGATGATTATTTTTATTATGAGCAACCTTCAAATTTATTTGATTGGAAAATTCATGATGAAATTAAGGACATTAAGGGATACGCGGCTCAAAAAGCAACCACCACATATTCTGGCAGAGATTATATAGCTTGGTTCACTACAGACATACCAATTTCAGATGGGCCTTTTAAGTTTAATGGCCTTCCAGGGTTGATCATTGAGATTTCGGACACTCAAAATCACTATAGCTTTACGCTTTATGCATTTGAAAAATTGGAGCCACCTGTCTCTTTTACAATCAATCTGAAACAGTATGTTTTAACTACTAAAGAAAAAATTCTCGAAGTCCAATATAGATACAGACAAGACCCTTTTACGTACGCAAATAACCCAAATGTAAAAATAACTCCAGAAGTACATCAGGCTTACATCAAAGCCTTTACTGAGATGTTGGAGAAAGAAAATAATCCTATTGAAAAAGACTAAGTTTTTAGTGCTTCTTGTCCTATTGATGTTTGGTCTGAAAGGCTTTTCGCAAAATAAAATTACGGGCACTGTTAAGGACACTGCCGGAAATATATTGGCAGGCGCAGTGGTTACCATAAAAAGCGAACATTCAAATGCAATTTTAAGCTATGGCACAGCAGATATTGATGGCCATTTTTCTGTTGCTATTAGCACCGACGCTTTAAATTTGGTTATTAGTGTTTTGCACTTAGGCTATAAAACGTTTGATAAAAAGATCACAAACACATCCCAAAATATATCCATAACCTTAGAGGAATCTATTGAAGCGCTAAAAGAAGTTGTTGTCACCTCTTATAATATTGAAAAAAAGGGCGATACTTTAAGTTATTCCGTTTCTGCATTTAAAGACCAAAAAGACAGGACTATTGCAGATGTTTTAAAAAAAATGCCTGGTATTGAGGTCCTGAGCAACGGTCAAATATTATATATGGGAAACGCGATCGAGAAATACTACATTGAAGGTATGGATATGCTAGAAGGTCGTTATAATTTGGCTAATGATAATATATCGGCTGATGATGTAAGCAAGGTTCAGATTTTGGAAAACCATCAGCCTATTAAAGTGTTGGATAGTTTAGTTTTTTCAGATAAGACATCCTTGAATATTAAGTTGAAAAACAATGTTTCTGTAACTGGTTCTGCTGAGATTGGCGGTGGATTTAGCCCTGTTTTATTTAAGACGAATATTACGCCGTTAGTATTCACAAAAAGAAGTCAGGCTTTAGTAAGTTATCAATATAATAATACTGGTAATGACCTTTCACGTAGCAATAACGATTTTTCTACTTCAGATAATTTAACGACCGGTTTTGATGCTGTAAGAAAAAACATTTTGTCTTTACGGCAACTTTCCCAGCCTCCATTTTTAGGTGCAAGATGGTTGGATAACAATGACCACCTTGCCAATATCAATTATCTGTATCGCATAAAAAATGCCACAGACCTTAAAATAAACCTGTCTTATCTAAATGGTTCCCGTATGGATCATGGCAATAGGAACACAACTTATATAACTCAAAATGACACCATAAATTATGGCGAAAACATAGATAACATACTATTTTTGAATTCGTTAAATTCTAAGTTTACCATAGAAAGAAACCAGTCAAAAAGTTATTTACTAAATACATTTGTTGCTAATACATTTTGGGATAGTCAAAGAGGAACCATCATCAATGATAATTTAGATGTTTCTCAGCAACTTTCAAACCCATACCTATTGCTGACCAATAAACTTAAAATAATAAAACCCATAGGCAAGCAATTAATAACATTTGACTCCAGTAGTGGCTATACCGATACTGAGCAAGAGCTGACCGTTTTGCCAGGACAGTTTGAAGAAATACTAAACGATGGCCAGGACTATGAAAGCAATAGGCAAGGCACAAGATTATCTACTTTTTTTACAGAGAATACCGTCGGTTTTACCAAAAAACTCGGTGCTTTTACCATATCGCCAAAGGCTGGACTGGCATATAAACATCAAAAATTGACATCAGATTTACAAAAAACTTTCGATGGCAATCAAACACAAATTGATGGAGATTACCAAAATGACCTGCAATTAACCAACCCAAACCTGTTTATTACCAATCATTTAAATTTTAAGAAAGACAGATGGACAATTGTTTTAAAATCTCCTTTGTACCTGCGTTATTTTAAAACAGACCATAAAATTTCGAGCCAGCAACAAACGCTAAGGCGATTAAATTTTGAGCCAGATTTAACGATTACAAAAAAACTATCGCCCTATTGGGAAGCAAGTGTCAGAGGTAATATTGAAAACAGATATGGCGAGATTGACAATTTGTTTGATGGCTACATGCTGAAAAACTATTTAAGTTTAGTGCGATATAATTCTACTTTGGGCGAGCAAACCAATTATGCGTCTTCTCTAAGTATTAAATACAGAAACGCATTAAAGGCTTTATTTACTACCGCAACATTTGGTCTTACCAAAAATGAGAACAACCTACTTTATAATAGTTCTATTGCAGATAATGGCTCATTAATAATAGAGAGCATTGAAAGAGATAATGAAGTTACGGCTCAAAGTGTCAATTTTAATGTCAGCAAATATTTTAGCAAGGCCAAAACAACTTTAACACTAAATAGCAGGTTCTCGTTTTCTGAAAGACCTCAGATTGTTAACGGTACATTTGGATCATTTAAAAGCACAGACCAGCGTTATGACGTCGATGTAAAATCTGAAATCGCAAAATGGTTTGGTATCGGCGCAAGTTCGAGGCTTACCGTTGCAAGATTACAAACTACAAACGATCAGTTTAGCGCAATAAAGAATTTGGAAAGTTTGATAGCAACATTTTTTTACTTAAGCGACCATCAGTTTTTGAATATTGATGCCGAGCATTATTACAATAACATCGGGACAAGCAAGAATAACAACTATTTTTTAAATTTCAGCTACCAATTTACCGTTAACAAATACAACCTTGATACTAAGATTGCTTGGAATAATGTACTTAATACAAAAAAATATATAAGTGCTTTTAACGGTCAGTTTTTTAGTAGCGAAAATTTTTATAAGTTAAGGCCATCTCAACTTTTAATTACTTTTAAGTTTTCATTATAAACTAAGTATTTGTGATTAACTGTTATTTGTGAAGAATGTTAATTGTTCGATTTCAAACAAGCCGATGTTACAGACTATAATCTTATTATGCTATCAATTATAATAAAATGAGTTCTCCTGGAAAGTCTTGGATCCAGCTCCAAAGTCTATGATTTCCATTCCACTTGTCCACTTCCCGAAAAAAGTCGGGAAGCGATCAAACCCCATTGCAACCTCCAACTTTGAAGTAGCGTCCGCTTAACTTAGGCAAAACGAGATGAATCCGTTAAAATAACACAGGAAACACATTCTCCTACATTCCGCGCCAGTCTGCCAAAAGGGGCAGGAAAAGCTTCATTCCGAGAAAAGAGCTTCCCTAAAAAGTCATGGACACAATTCCCGATTTCCATTCCTTTTGTCTGCTCCGTGCTGGGAAGATCAGGAAGCAAGCCAACGGCATTTCCATCTTTTAAGTTCCCTCTGCTTTAATCCCGCTAAGAAATCGTTTAAGTAGTCAAAAGCCTAAGTAGAACTTCGGCTATCAGTTAAGATTAGTTTACGAAAAAAGTTTGAAAAATATAAGGGAAACCTTTAAAGTGGCGCCTTGTAGTCGCGTTTTTATGTTAATGATAGGTGTGTTTACAACGAATAACTATATTTTCGCCTTTTAAATGAAATTTAAATCTTATGAAAGAACTTATTGAAAACATGCAAAACACTTTTGAGTCATTTGAAAGTGATGCTAAATTGCAACTAGAAAGTGGAAACAAAGCAGCAGGAACAAGAGCAAGACAATCGTCATTAGCCTTGGAAAAATTATTAAAGGAATTCCGTAAAGTCTCGATTGCTGAATCCAAGAAATAAACAAAGAAATCATCTCATTAACTAAAAATGAGATGATTTCTTTTTTTTGCCATTATGTATTGAGGGGTGATCTTAAAAAGTGGGTTATTACAAAATAACTCTTAATCTGAGTCGGTCGTTAGCAGATATATCATTCAGCCCATTGCCACTCCATTCCGCGAAAAGCTCCATTATGGGCAAAGCGCTTCATTAAAATCTTGGACACAATTCCAAAGTTTACGGATTTACCGTATAAATAGGTCTTAATAATATGTGCATTATTTCTCGAGATTAACCATTTGGTCAACTTTGGAATAGTGTCCGCTTGGCCAAGAGCTCACTATTCCATTTTCTCCACAAAGTTTAAAATTTAGCTCCAGACGGACTGCATAATCGGTCGTGCCTCCCTTTTATAAGTCCTTACTCGATCTAAATTTTGATTTATGTAGTCGAAAGGTAACAGCGATAGGCACTATGGGAAGTAAATTAATGAAGAAATGTTGACGGACAACTATGTTTCTCTTGTTGTTTTTAATAGGTTACGATCAAAGTTAACTCTAATTTGTCGATCAAAAAAAAGGAAAACGCTCAGGATATAATAAGTAAATCACTTGAAAAATAGGGTTTGAAACCAATCATAACAGTAGAAACTCGAAGTTTAATTAAACTTCATCTTTTTCCGTTCTATGATATTTTGTTATAGTTTAAAAAAATAAGTTTAAACAAACTAATAGTGTGTATATTTGAAGTAAATTAAACTCTTGGTTTGCTCTCATGGGTTTATAAAATACTGAAAATAGAAACTAATAGTTTGGAAAAAGAACAAAAAATAAACCGTTTACTTAATTCTCAGCCTTCTGGGGTTGTCTATCTCAGCTCGTGGTTAACTGAAAATGGGTTTTCCACACAATTGCTCAATCGCTATAAGAAAAGTAATTGGCTTTATTCCATCGGAACAGGGGCCTGGATGCGAGTGGGAGAAAAACCCGGATACGAAGGCGCAATATATGCATTGCAACAACAATGTGATCAGAGTATCCATTTGGGAGGCAAAACAGCGCTTTCTTTATTAGGGAAAGCACATTATTTAGAATTATCAGCACAGCAAGTTATAGTGTTCGGTGGCAGTAAAGAAAAACTCCCTGCGTGGTTCACTAAGTACGATTGGGGTGTAAAAGTGAATTACTTTAGTACATCCTTTTTGCCAGCAAAAGTAGGATTACAGGATTTAGAGCGAGGCAACTTTAGTTTGAAAATATCGAACCCTATAAGAGCGTTAATGGAATGTTTGTATCTGGCGCCAAAAAAACAAGACCTTGTAGAGTGTTATGAAATTATGCAGGGACTTAATAACCTTAGACCAAATCAGGTTTACGATCTTTTAAGGCAATGCACCTCTATAAAAGTGAAACGACTTTTTTTATATATGGGCGAAAAGTCAAATCACGATTGGTTCAAGTATATGGATGCAGAAAAAATAGATATAGGAAAAGGGAAGCGGTCTTTAGTAAAAGATGGCGTTTATATAGCCAAATACGCTATCACTGTTCCCA
>NZ_JBDSLS010000069.1:0-16612 GCF_039916245.1 Gelidibacter sp. | reverse complement strand
AAGAAGAGGGGTGGACAGACGCAGTCTGGACGGGGAGTTTGACAAAAATAAGTAGGAATGAATTTACCGTAGCTCTGCGAAGGTAAAGAAAGGGGAGTTTGAATAAAAAGATGGAAGTTTTAAAACTACCTAACTAAAAGCATCCCAAGTAATCTTCAGCCCTTCCCTAACCGTATATCTCGGTTGATACCCCAACAACTCTTGTGCCTTCGAAATATCCGCTAAAGAATCGCGTACATCTCCTTGGCGTTCTGGACCATAAATAGGCTCTAACTGAGATTCAGCAGCTACTTTTAGGGAATCCCATAAATAATTAATATCGATGCGTTCGCCACAAGCCACATTAAACACATTGTTCCCGGCTTCTTTGGAGGCAAACATCCCTTTCACATTGGCCTGAACCACATTGTCAATAAAAGTAAAATCCCTGGTTTGTCCACCATCGCCATTTATTTTTGGCGCTACATTATCTTTTAAAGACTGCATAAACAACGGAATTACCGCTGCATAAGCACCATTCGGACTTTGTTTTGGTCCAAACACATTGAAGTAACGGAAACCAATCACATCGGTGCCATAGGTTTTGCCAAAGACGTCTGCGTAAAGCTCATTCACATACTTGGTAACTGCGTAAGGCGATAAAGGCCTCCCGATAGTATCTTCCACTTTTGGCAAAGCTTTACTATCGCCATAAGTCGAACTTGAGGCCGCATATACCATGCGTTTCACCTTTGGATTATCCTTGACGGCAATCAACACATTCAAAAAGCCTGAGATATTAACATCGTTGGTAGTAGCTGGATCATTGATCGATCGTGGTACCGAACCTAACGCAGCTTGATGGGACACATAGTCCATATCCTTCACTGCACGATGGCACGTATCTATATCTCTGATATCGCCTTCTAGGAGTTCAAAGGCTGGATTGGCCATGAATTCGGTCAGGTTTTCTCTGTAACCGTTTGAAAAATTATCGAGTACACGTACTTTTTTAGCACCGTGTTGCAACAGGTATTGAACCAAATTAGATCCTATAAATCCTGCGCCTCCAGTAATTAAAAAACTATATTTTGATAAATCGTCGGTATGATAAGCGTGTGTGTACATTATAATCTGGCGTCTACGGATTCTTTTGGTAATAAGGATTTGACGTCAAAAATAACGCCGATATCTGATCTTAAATTTTGGATGTCTAATTTTAAAAACTCATTATGAGAAACGGCAAGAACAATCGCATCATATTTAGAAGCCAACTTCGTATCTGTACAGATCAAATCAAAACCATACTCATGTTTTACTTCATCCGAAGAAGCCCATGGATCATAAACATCAACATCCACATCGTAGCTTTCAAATTCCTTAATGATATCAATCACTCGAGAATTGCGAATATCTGGACAGTTTTCCTTAAAGGTAATCCCCATGACTAAAGCTTTGGCTCCTTTAATTTTCGCACCTTTCTTGATCATCATTTTAACCGTTTCCTGAGCAACATAGCTCCCCATACTGTCATTCATCTTACGGCCTGCCAATATAATTTCAGGATTGTAACCCGATTCTATCGCTTTTTGAGCTAAGTAATACGGATCCACCCCGATACAATGCCCACCAACCAAACCTGGAGACATCTTGATAAAATTCCATTTCGTACCTGCTGCTTCCAACACCGCTTTGGTATCAATATCTAACAATCTAAAGATTTTAGACAATTCATTCACAAAAGCGATATTGATATCACGTTGTGAGTTTTCAATCACTTTAGCAGCTTCGGCAACTTTTATGCTCGGAGCCATGTGCGTCCCCGCAGTAATGATCGTTTTATAGAGATTATCCACTTCTACAGCAATTTCTGGTGTAGAACCCGAAGTGACCTTTAAAATTTTGGTAACGGTATGCATTTTATCTCCTGGATTGATACGTTCTGGAGAATAACCTGCGAAGAAATCAACATTAAATTTCAATCCAGATTCCTTTTCTAAAATCGGCACACAGATGTCTTCTGTAACTCCTGGATAAACGGTAGATTCATAAATTACAATCGCACCCTTTTTCATGATTCTACCTACAGTTTCACTGGCTTTTACCAAAGGTGTGAAAACTGGTTTGTTAAGTGCATCGGTTGGTGTTGGCACCGTAACAATAAAATAATCCGAATCCTCAATATCTGAAGGTGAATTTGAAACAAGTAGTCCCGTCTTAGACTTTGGATCCGCAACCAAAATAGACCTAAGATCATCATTATCAACCTCTAAAGTTCTGTCGATGCCCTGATTTAATTCATCGATGCGCTTTTGATTGATGTCAAAACCTACAACTAAAAACTTTCTAGCAAATTCTACAGCAAGTGGTAAACCTACATATCCTAATCCTATTACCGTAATTTTCGGGTGATTTGTCATGATGTATTTTTTATGGATTTTAAAATGAATTGTAAATCTAAAGAAAAACTCCAATTCTGAACGTATATTTTATTGATTTCCACTTTATCGGTCCAAATAATCGTTCTGTTGTAGCATTCAGGGTCTGATTGTTGCGCCAAAATAAGTTCTTCATCCTTATATTTTAAAGTGGCGGGACCTGTAATGCCAGGTTTAACTTTTAAAATGATCCGATCGTCACCTTCAAGTGCATCTGCAAACCCTGCAACATCCGGCCGCGGCCCAACAAAGCTCATGTCACCTTTTAAAACGTTAAAAAGCTGTGGCAATTCATCCAATCTATAGCGTCTTAAAAACTTCCCCAAAGCAGTAGCACTGGCGTCTAAATATCCCAAACGATAGACTTCCTGCTTTAAAGTCCGTGTTTTATATATTCTAAAAGGTCTTCCGAATTGCCCGATTCGAAACTGCGAAAACAAACCCCATTGTCGGGTATCAAGCGTCGCCATTAAAACCAACGATAGTATTGGAACGAGAAGAAATGGGAATAAAAAAAACCCGAGCAACACATCAAATAAACGTTTTACACGGGCTTGTTTTGGAGAGTTCAAAAGAAATTAATTAAGCGTTAATTTTAAGAAACCTCTTAATGCGTTTTAATAACTTATGTTTGCCGTTGCCTTCGTGGTAAGCATTGCCATAAGTGCCGTAACCATAGCCGTAGCCATACCCGTAACCATACCCGTACCCGTAATTATGGTTGGTTTTATGTTTGTAAAAGTTGAGTATGAAGTTGATATTCTTAACCTCGCCCATTTTAAATTTGGCATTAATTAAGGCTAACATGCCCTTTTTAGTGTAATCCAAGCGGACCATAAACAAAGTGGCATCAGCGTACTGTGTAAGCTCCAAAGCATCAGTAACCAATCCCAAAGGTGGGGTATCCAAAACGATCATATCATAACGACCACGTGCAAGCTCAATGAGTTCCTTCATCCGATCGCCCATCAATAATTCTGACGGGTTTGGAGGCACAGGCCCCGATGGAATGACATCAAGATTCTCAATGTGTGAGGTATAATTAATCTCATCAAACGTATTATCACCAATCAAATAGTTCACGACACCCTTATCATTGGAGATCTCGAAATCATCAAAAATCTTTGGCTTTCTTAAGTCCAGTCCAAGCAACAAGGTCTTTTTTCCTGATAGTGCATATACCGTAGCAATATTAATGGAGCAAAACGTCTTCCCTTCCCCACTAACCGACGACGTAATCATGATGGTTTTACCAACACCTTCTTCTTCCCCTTGCTTTTTATAGATGAACTGCAAACTCGAACGAATAGATCGGAAGGATTCTGAAACTGCCGACTTCGGTTTTTCAAAAACCACCAAATTATTTTTGTAATTGTATTTCCCGATCAATCCTAAAATAGGAATGCTCGACAAACGCTCCACCTCATCCGAACCATGAATGGTATTGTCCAAGAGGAAAATCACGAAAATCAAGAACATTGGTATAAAAAAGCCTAACATGAGCGCCATCATGTAGTTTAAGCTTTTGTTCGGTCCAATCCGGCCTCCGCCAATATCCTTGGCCTCGTCAATCGTGCTGATATCGGATACGTTTGCAGCTTTTACAATGGCGGCTTCCCCGCGTTTGGTCAGATAGATATTATAGGCTTCCTGACTGATATTCATCTTGCGTTGAATTTTCAAGAATTCCTGTTGATCTTCTGGCAAATTACTCAATTGCCCTTCAAATCGGGCGATGTTATTATTAATGGCATCTAAATTAATACCGATGGTCCTTTTGGTATTGCCGATCGTTTCCAGAAGTACATTCTTTTCGGCGTCAATCTGGCGGTCAATATCCTTAAAAATAAGATTCCCTTCCTTGACCGTGTATTCCTTCGTTTGACGTTCAATAGCCAGCGCAGTAATTTTAGCAACGCTCGATAAAATATTGCCTTCATTGATTCCTACAGATGAAGGAGCGGCGATCTGAGTATAATCGGTCTTGGTACGAAGATAATTTTCTAAGGAATTGAGATAGTTTAATTTGGTGCGCTCTTCTTCCCGAGTTAAATCTAAAGCTCTTAATTTCCCGGATACGATATTCATTTCCTCAGTGACATCAAACAACTTGTTCTCCTTCCTGAATTTGTTCATCTCGTCCGTAACATCTTTCAGATTATCATTTACCGAATTCAAACTGCTGTCAATAAACTTTATAGTATTAGTGGCATACAGGTTTTTACGTTCCAGTTCGGTTTTGCTCAAAATAGAGGTTGTGGCATTCAAATAATCTACAATTTTAGCCTTATTGCTTCCTGCCAAGGACAAGGTCAACACGGAGGATGAACTCCCTGAAAAAGGCGCAATCATCACACTGTTTTTATATTGATTGACGACCCCATCAAAATCTATAAACCTCAGATAATACTGCGCTCCAGGGACAATATTTCTGTTATTTCGTTTGGTTATCGTCCCATTAAAAAATGGCAGATTGATGGTTTGCCCAAAGCTAAAAGTCTCGGCAAATTCACCAGTTTTATAGTTTTCGTTGTATTTCTCCTTATCAGAATAGCGCTGGGCAGTAAAACCGCTATTTTCAAAACTGGCAGTCAACTCAAACTGCGTATCATTTAGAAACTTAATGCCAATCGTCTTCCCTAATATTTGTCCTTTGGTGATATCCAATTTCGCTACAAAGGGTGCATTTTTATAAATATCCTCCATACGGTATTTTCCTTGCTCCAGATATTCCATATAATACTGCAAGGAATCCATCACGAGTTCGTTATGCGTACGGGTTTTCACCGTGGTCATGACCTTACCCACTTTCCCGGAGACCCCACCCCAGTTGAACGAGATACTGGTATTGGCAGTAAAAAACGGATTCTGATCACTTTCTACCGAAATAAGAGAATCTAATTTATAGATGCTTTGCTTTCTAACATTAATAAGATAGGCCACTATTAGGGCAAATGCGACACTCAGGATAACAAATTTCCATAAGTTAAGCGCCTTGAATAAGTACCCCCTAAAATCAAAATAGGTGCCTCTTGGTTCTGAATAATCTAAATCTTGATCTTCCATAATAAACTACAGTCTTGTCACTAATAAAATGGTGGTGGTCAGAAGACTAATAACAGAAATTATCGCGGTCAAGGTTTCTCTACCCGTCGTTCCTGTGCCCCAAGTTTTTTGCTTCAGCGGTTTTACGTAGATCATATCATTGGGTTGGATATAATAATAGGGCGAATTCATGACATTAAAATCGGTCAAATCCAGATGATGAATTTGCTGTCCTTGCGGATATTGGCGAATGATCAAAACATCCTTTCTTTCACCAGTAATCGGGATTTCCCCGACATTTGCAATGGCCTGAAAGATATTGACACGTTCCTGAAATAATATTTGAGACCCTGGCGAACCCACTTCTCCCATCGCTGTATAACGCAGTCCAGAAAGCTTGACGGTGATGAACATGTTGGCCGTTTCCTTAAACTGTTCCTCAAGAAGTTTAGTTTTGATCAACTCTTCAATCTCAGCAGTGGTATAACCAAGCACAGTTATCAATCCGAGTTCAGGAATTCTAATACGGCCATGTGTATCAACTGTGAAACCGTCAAAGTACGCTCGTTCTGCAGCACTGGCATTTAAATTCCCATCACCTATCGGATTAAAAATACTGACGTTTTCTTGATCCAAGACCTTAATCCGAATATTCAAAATATCATTAATCTGAACGCGATATGGTTTCTGCTGCTCTACCATCATCTGTAAAGAATCGGTAGCACTATTTTTATTTTGGAGATACACAATATCTTTATGGGGAATACAGGACGTCAACAAACTACTGAGAATTAATCCCATAACCAATAAAAATCGTTTCATAAAGGGGTACATGTGTTTAGACAAATATAAGTTATCACTCGGAATATCAAAACTATTATCTATTTTTTCGATTTACTGCGAGGTTATGCTTTAAAATCAGTCTCAGTAATCTGTCGCGGTTTTCAGTTTCAGAACTCAATATCCAAAAAGTCTTCAACCTTCCATCCCCACTACCTCTGAACTTCCCTGATTAGAGTTGACCGTTTTGGTTAATTAATTCATAGTAAAAAAAAATGGTCATCAATTTTCTTTCTGTTATCAGGCATCGGCTACTGTCATTATTCATTTATCAGATCAAATATAGAACGCTGACCTGCCCGTCCGTTCAGGCGGGTGACGCTGATTCTGCTGATTTTTTTGATCTTATTTCTGTTTGTTTTTAATAAATAAATTCCTCGTTATTCGTAATACCTCATTCCTAATGCCTCATCCTACCTACTACCCACTACCTACTCCCCACTATGACAGTCTTAATCCTATTCTTTCCCCAATTCACGATTTAAGTCTTGGTTCTTGATTCTAAAAGCGAAGCGGTCTTGATTCATTTTCCACATCAATGTTTTAAATCGACAGATCTTCAATCCCTCGCGATTTATTTCCGTTCTTTGTAAAAAATTTAGACTTTGAATTACCTAACTGTTGAATCCATCTCAAAAACTTATGGCGACGCTCCGCTATTTGAAGACCTTTCTTTTAGCATCCATAAAGACGATAAAATAGCCTTCGTGGCAAAAAACGGAAGTGGAAAAACCTCCATCTTAAATATCATTGCAGGAACAGACCAACCTGATAACGGTCAAGTGGTCATTAGAAAAGGCTTGCGCCTGTCTTTTTTATCACAATCCCCACAATATGAAGAGGAACTCACCATTGAAGACACGATTTTCAATTCAGATTTGCCGATTTTAAAAATCATTGAAAATTATGAGAAAGCGCTTTTAAATATAGAAGATGCCGATGCTTATCAAAAAGCTTTTGAAGGCATGGAACGTCACAATGCTTGGGAATTTGAGCTGCGTTTTAAACAAATCCTTTCAAAATTGAAATTGGATGATCTCACTCAAAAAATAAAAACACTCTCTGGAGGTCAGAAAAAACGTCTCGCTTTAGCAACAGCGCTCATCAATGAGCCCGATCTTTTAATTTTGGACGAGCCTACCAACCACCTTGACCTGGAAATGATCGAATGGTTGGAACAGTACTTTGCCAAAGCACAAATGACCTTGTTTATGGTCACGCACGACCGCTACTTTTTGGAGCGCGTCTGTAATGAAATTATTGAATTGGATCAAGGCAAACTTTACACCTATAAAGGGAACTACTCCTATTATTTAGAACAAAAAGAAGCACGTGTTACCAATGAAACGGTTGAAACTGGCAAAGCCAAACAACTCTTCAAAAAAGAGCTGGACTGGATGCGTCGTCAACCAAAAGCACGAACCACAAAGTCTAAATCGCGCATTGACGATTTTCAAGATATTAAAGCCAAAGCAAGCCAACGCAGAAATGACCATCAAGTGCAATTGGAAATCAATATGGAACGTCTGGGAAGTAAAATCGTGGAATTCCATAAAGTTTCAAAAGCTTATGGTGATAAGGTAATTCTGGAGGGTTTTGAATATGTTTTCAAACATGGTGAACGCATTGGCATCATTGGAAAAAACGGCACAGGAAAATCAACGTTTTTAAATATGTTGACCGACGCTGTTGAACCCGATTCAGGAAAGATTATCATTGGAGACACCGTCAAATTCGGTTATTACACACAAAGCGGTATAAAAATTAAGGAAGGTCAAAAAGTGATTGAGGTCATCAAGGAATTTGGCGAGTATATTCCGTTGACCAAAGGCCGTCAGATTAGTGCCTCACAATTATTGGAACGCTTCTTATTCGATCGTAAAAAGCAATATGACTTTGTCGAAAAACTAAGTGGTGGCGAACAAAAACGTCTATACCTCTGTACGATTTTAATTCAAAATCCGAATTTCCTGATTCTTGATGAGCCTACCAACGACTTGGATATTGTCACGTTGAACGTGCTCGAAGAATTCCTTCTGGATTTCCCTGGCTGTTTACTAGTCGTTTCTCACGACCGTTATTTCATGGATAAGATCGTCGATCATTTATTTGTTTTTAAAGGAGAGGGCGAAGTCGAGAATTTCCCTGGAAACTATTCCGATTATCGCGAATATGAAGCCTCAGCACCAGTTATTGAAGTCTCGAAAACTGAATCCGTATCGGTCGACAACAAACAAAATGAAGGCAACAAACTATCTTATAATGAGAAAAAAGAGCTCAAATCTTTAGATAGCAAAATCAGATCTTTGGAGTTAGATAAAGCTGCCTTTGAAGAAAAATTTCATGACACCTCTTTAAGTCCAGATAAAATCAATAAACTGTCGCTGGATTTAGAAAAAATAATTGACGAGTTAGCGGCGAAGGAAGCACGTTGGTTTGAGCTTTCGGAGAAGTTGGAGGATTAGTTATTCTCTCGCAAAGGCGCGGAGACGCAGAGATAGTGGTATTGATTATTTTTTATTATTATTTTTATTGCCTGTTGATCTAAAAAAAATGATGATAACCTCATTGCGAACTTTTGTGATAAACCTTGCGTCCTTGCGGTTAAACGTAAATGATTTAATTTTTTTCAAAAGCTATAACGCAAAGTTCCACAAAGGAAACACAAAGAGCCACAAAGAGCCATAAAGGATTTTAGCTAGTATTTCAACGTGAATTATTATCCAAAAAATCAGTGATCATCAGCAAAAATCAGCGTCATCAGCGTTCTATATGATGATAGATTGGTTGAAATTGATTAAACAATCTTAATTCTGCCAGCTTGAAACAAGAAACAACAGAAACAAGAAACAGTAAATTTTGCATCAAATTCTCTCCTATATAAAATTCCTTTTAAAATCAAGCAACCAACACGGTGTCCACTCCCCGTTTGTTTATGATTTGGTAACGAAGTGTTTTTATGACAAAACAAATTACTCTGAATATGAAGCGCTGAAAACTTATCGTTCAGAGTTACTTCAAAATTCAGAAATGATCACGATTACCGATTTTGGCTCTGGGTCAAAAGTTTTCAACTCCGATAAGCGCGCCATCAACGCCATTGCAAAAACATCGGGAACTTCCTTAAAAAACACCAAACTGCTATTTAGAATAATTCGGTATTTTCAACCGGCGTCCATTTTAGAATTGGGAACCAATCTTGGTATTGGCACCTATGCGTTGTCTTTGGGAAACCCTAAAGCAAGCATCTCAACTATTGAAGGATGTTCACAAATATTAAAAGTTGCCCAACAACAATTCTCGAATAAAAGAGTTTCGAACATTAATGCCATTCAAGGCGATTTTAAAGAAGAACTTCTAGGATTAACACTACACAATTGGGATCTTATTTTTTTTGATGGACACCATTCCAAAGAAGCGACATTAACCTATTTTAAAATGTTATTTCCGACCGCACATAATGATTCTGTCTTTATTTTTGATGATATTTATTGGTCTAAAGGCATGACGGAAGCATGGGAAATCATTAAAGCACATCCGCAAGTAACCGTTACAGTGGACATTTTTAATTGGGGCATTGTTTTCTTTAGAAAAGAACAGGCGAAAGAACATTTTAAAATTAGAGTGTAACATCTTTAGACTTTGAACGTCCTATACATCGTAAATCTATTAACTCAAAAAGTTATGAGTTCTAAATTTCTCTGCTTGTCTGAACTCAAGGAATTTGGAATTTGTAACTTCACTTACCCGTCCGTAGCTTTTGCGAAGGCGGGAACCTTAAACCTAAAACCACCACATGGACAACGTCATTCACATTAGAAATATCGTCAGAAACTTTCAGTTAGGCTCAGAAACCGTTTATGTTTTAAAAGGCATTGATCTGGATATTGAACGTGGCGATTATGTGGCTATTATGGGACCTTCGGGTTCTGGAAAATCAACGCTAATGAATCTTTTGGGCTGTTTGGACACGCCTACCTCAGGTCAATATATTCTGAACAATAAAGATGTCAGCAAATTGAGCGATGACGAGTTGGCCGAAATCAGAAATAAGGAAATCGGTTTCGTATTTCAGACGTTTAACTTATTGCCAAGAACCACAGCATTAGACAATGTGGCCTTACCCATGATTTATGCAGGCGCATCAAAAGCTGATCGAAACGCTCGCGCCACACAAGTATTGACTGATGTCGGCCTAGCGGATCGTATTCACCACAAACCGAATGAACTTTCGGGCGGTCAACGTCAACGTGTAGCAGTAGGTCGCGCTTTGGTCAATAAACCTTCCATTATTTTAGCCGATGAGCCTACAGGGAATTTAGATTCTAAAACCTCATTGGAAATCCTCCAATTATTTGACGACATCCATAATGCAGGAAATACTGTTATTGTGGTTACCCACGAAGAAGATGTTGCAAAAAGAGCTGCGCGTGTCATCCGCTTACGAGACGGCATGATTGAGAGTGATGAGCGGAATTAGGGGCTAGTTGGCAGTCTTCAGTCGGCAGTTGGCAGTCATCCCGCCTTCGCTAAAGCTACGGACGGCAGTCTCTGTCACAGTCTCACTCGCAATGTTAAGAAATAAGTTTATTATTTTTATCTGGGTATGTGTAGATGCACTATCGCAAATGTATTCCTTTATATCTGTTCTATAGATTGAATTGTTGGTAAAAAACAATGGCTGAGATATCATTTATGGAAAATACAAGAATGAGAGAATGGTCAAATATGGATAATGTAGGCTGCGGATATGTAGATGCTAATGACCAATTTGTAATTAAACACATTTATATCGTTATTTTTTGTTTACTTCTTTAAATTATTTTATATTTAAGAACCTACGCATGTATTTATTTTGAATATGAATATGCTATGATAGAAGTTATTGTTAATGCGACGACTACTGAAGGTGGGTTAGCGCAAATGCAAAATTTTTTTGGAGGAAATATCACTGAGCGGTGGGGAGAATTCACCTTGACATTCGATAATGATCTCGTAAAAGGTTCCATAAAATGCATCTCATTCGATTGGGGCGTTAGTCTCATGGAATTTGACGCTATTTTTTTTGAGGATATTTTGTTTGTATATGGCAATGAAAACACAAATCCTTTACACTTTTCATATTGCTCTCAAGGCAGTTACCAGCATCGTTTTGGTAATGAAAGCGCTTTTCATACTACCGAACAATACCATTCTTCAATCATCGTTTCTAAAAAAAACTTGGAGTTGCATGCGCTTTTCACAAAAGGTATTCATGTCATTATTAATGATATACGGATTATAAGAACGGAGTTTATAAAAAGACGAAACAACCAATTATCTGAACTCAACGAAAACCTTTATAGGGTTTTTATGGACGATAAAGACCATTCAGAATTTGCCTATTACAGTCCAATCCATTTAAAGATGGAAGATTATGTTAAAACACTTCGTGATCTTAAAACTGAAGGGATGACTCGTGTGCTACAAATCGAAGGCGAAGTTTACCATTTGCTGGCCATGCATATTGCGCGACATGATAGATATCAAAACAATGATACCGTGCCGAGTTCACTTTTAAAAGAGGAGTTGAAAATCATTAGAAATCAAGCCAATAAAATATTAGAAGATCCGTCATTAAATTATAATCTGGATCAAATTTCGAAAGAGGCTGCGCTTTCTCAAGCTAAATTGCAGGAAGGATTTAAATTCTTGTACGCTCGGACGGTTACTGAATATATAAGACATATACGTTTGGAAGCTGCACGGGACCTGATGAACACAACAGATTTGAACATTTCACAAATTGTATATACCATTGGTTTTACAAGCCGAAGTTATTTCTCTAAAATATTCAAGGAAAAATACGAGATGACTCCACATGAATTTAAAAAGAAGGTGGTTTACATCAATGGCTCTGACGAATATGATGCTATCGCCTAAAAAACTTTTTCATTAGGAGAATAACGCCATATTTTCCAGCTAATTTTACAGCCGTATTGACCCAATTAAGAGGTTTCATATCTTCCTTAAAATCATGCTTGATTCCTTTAATTTCTTCCCAGGCAATCTGCTGTTCAAGTTTCAATCGGCTCAACTCATAGTCGATTTCGTCAAAAGATTTGTAGATTTTCATGGACTAAGATTTAAAGAATTTAATTTGGATTTTTTCAATTATTTTAGCGTCCACAACATATCTCACTTTATAAATAATAAGACCTATTATCATGAATACGCCTCCCATAATGAGATAGCCTAAAGCCACATTCTGCAAGGCATCACCTATTGCTATAGCTGCAGAAACGGACAATAAAATTAAACCTATAAATAATACGGCTCCAATAATTAGCGCTTTACCAATCATACTGATGGTATAGGTCAATTGTTGAAATATTTTTAGTTTAAAATATTCGAAAGATTTATCTATGTATCTTTCACCAATATCCGTTGCTTTATTGGACGTATTATTTATAGATTCAAAAATGCTCATATCTTAAATTTATGATTTTTGGAATTTTTTATTTTTTTCTCTCAAAGCCTCCAATTTGGCTTCTAATGTTTTAATGACATCTTCTGTTTTATGGCTCGCATCAGACACAATGGATTCTACTTTTTCATCAAGCGTTTGTGCTTTATGAGTTACCGAATCTACAATATTATCTCTTAAATGTGATGCTTTACTAGCAATAGTATCTCTTGCTGACATAGCGCCTTCTGCAATTCTATCTCTTGCTGCCAATGCCTCGTCTGAAATTCTTTGTCTCGTGTTAACACCTTTATCAGGCGCAAATAAAATTCCTAATGTTGCGCCAATTGCTGTACCAGCTAAAATTCCGATCAGTGTGTTAGTACTACTATTATTTCCCATAATATTATTTATTTTTAAATTATTAATATTGATTTGATTTCTTAATTAATTTCAAAATTATAACAGAATCGCTGTTGGCATTAGCTCAAAAAGAAAAAATTTTGACTATTACACGATTGTACTTGCAGTCTCTATTTATTTAGTATAATTTCGAAAATCACTTTGTTACAAGCTACCAACTTACAGCATGATAACCAAAATGTTAAAGTTATTTTACAACTAATTTAACATAAAATGATACTACCATGAGCAATTCAATTAAAACTGTTAATCCTTTTAACAATCAATCCTTAAAAGAATACCAACTTCACAGCTCTGAAGATTTACATCATATTTTAGAAACATCCGACAAGACATTTCACCAATGGAAGATTACGCCCATTAAGGAGCGCTGTAGTCTCTTAATGAACCTTGCGCAAATTATAGAAGATGACAAGGACGATCTGGCAATACTGATGACTTTAGAAATGGGAAAACCCATTAACCAAAGTATTTCTGAGATTGAAAAATGCCTGACCTTATGTGATTTTTATGCGACAAATGCTGATGATTTTTTAGCAGATGAACTCATTGAAACTGATGCTTCAGAAAGTTTTATAAGCTATGATCCGTTAGGCACTATTTTAGCGATTATGCCTTGGAACTTTCCTTTCTGGCAAGTACTTCGATTTGCCATCCCAACAGTAACGGCAGGAAACACAACAATCTTAAAACACGCCGCCAATGTTACTGGTTGCGCCTTGGCCATTGAGAAACTTTTCGAAAAGGCAGGCTATCCAAAGGGTTGCTTCACGACCATACTTGCCAATCATGAGGCCGTTGAAAAAATTATCGCAAATGACATTATAAAAGCAGTGACCTTAACGGGAAGTGAAGAAGCTGGTCGGAATATTGCCGCAACCGCTGGTAAAAATTTAAAGAAAACCGTTCTTGAACTGGGCGGCAGCAACGCTTGCATTGTTCTTGATGACGCTAACTTGGACAAGTACATGGACACCATGGTCAACGCTAGAATGCAAAATACGGGACAAAGTTGTATTGCGGCTAAGCGTTTTATTGTCACTGAGAATATCTATGATACTTTTTTAAAGCTATTTAAAGAGAAAGTCGCTGCACTAAAATTTGGCGACCCCATGGACAAGCAAACGACCATTGGTACTTTGGCGAGAGCCGACTTAGCAAAGACTTTAAAAAAGCAAATCGACGATTCCGTCAAATTAGGAGCCACCGTGGTCATAGGAAACAATCAAAAAGACGCCTACTTTGAACCGACCATTTTAACGGATATCACTCCCGAAATGCCCGTATTTAAAGAAGAAACCTTTGGTCCTGTTGCCGCTATAATCAAGGTTAAAAATACGGAAGAAGCTTTTAAAATGGCAACTGACACAAAATATGGCTTAGGCACCATGGTATTCACGCAATCTATTGAAACGGCAGAAAATTTTATTGACACTATTGAGGACGGCGCTTATTTTATAAACGAAATGGTCAAATCGGACGCACGATTGCCGTTCGGTGGCACAAAGGCTTCTGGCTATGGTCGGGAACTTTCAAAAGAAGGCATCCATGAATTTGTAAATAAAAAAACGGTTTTTATCAACCACTAAAGAGACACCGTTATAAAATCCCTGGTTTTGTTGATTGCTATAGTACTGATTATTTTGAATGGTTTTAAGCGACGATTCAATTACCTCTGAAATTGTCTAGTAGCTGATCTTCGACAAGAGACAAATAGTCGTCTAAAGCGATACAAAGCAACAATAAAAGATGTGTTTAGAAATGTCATAAAAGTGTCAAACACATCTTTGATTAAGAAAAATCGTCTGACTTTTGTAAATTAGAAATCCATTGGCCTTAATAATCAAAACTTAAGCTCATGAAACTTTTAGTCCTTATTGTAATTACTATCGTATTTATTGCTTGTAATGAGCACAAAAATTCAATTCACAATTCAAGTGCTGACAAGAAAGACAAGTCATTAAAACTTAATGGCGTTTGGGAACTGGTGAGCTATTACCACTATGTAAATAACAAGATTGCTGACTCATTTAAAACCTACCATGGTTTTAGACAAGTCAAAATGTATACGGACACTAAAGTTATGTGGAACAAAAGTGTTCCCTCCGATTCTATCGAATGGTTCGGCTATGGAAACTACAGCCTAGATGACGGAAACGTTGAACTTACCGAAACTTTAGAATATGGTTCAGAAATGATGCGTCGCATTATCCAAGAGAAAAAAGAATTCAAATATGAGATCTCATTGGGAAGAAACAAGTTTAGTCAAATTGAAGTTGATAATAAAGGCAATCGTCTTTATTCAGAAAACTACAGACGTATTGAATAAGCAGACTACTTAAAATGGTCATAAATACTTTAAACTTAAAATGGTCATAAATACCTTAAACGCAAAGGACGCAAAGTTCCGCGCAAGGAGCGCGATGAAATTGCCAGAGCGTCCGTAGCTTCAGCGGAGTCGGGAATTTGAAAACGAAATTGAAAATGACTTCCAATTAGTAAGGAGGAATCTTTGTGTTCGCTGAATTTAAGATTAGCAAATCATATATTGTGAAACATTAATGCCCGATAAATGATTAATCCACTTGGCTTTAATTTTCATTTATTTGATTATCAATCTTTTACGCTATGATTTTTATGTTTTATCAAAAACAGGCCACCAATTAAAGGATTATTGTTCTTGCTCTGCTTTATCAATAATCCAGTCTTTTTCTGGGTTTTCTAGAAATTTCATCAAATTGATGTAATTGAAAAGATGGATTTTACAGAAGCTGACCAAATTTGAAAATGCCCAATTGCGCTTCAGTTTCTTCTTTATCACAGCACACCAAAGATTGACCATCAAAATACAATAAATCTGTATCTTGATTGCATTTTCATTATCTACCTAGAGATATTTCAATGGAAAGTTCTGTTTTAAAAATCTTCACCTGCTTTTTCATGACATCTTTGATTCGGCTGTCCGATAAAAAACCGCTTTATTGTTTTAATAATTGATGATAAATATTTTCAAAAACCAAATAATCCCTTTTCTTGTTGGCATCAGATAAGGTACTTCTTTTAGGGATATGGTTTAACTGAAAACCATTCGTTTTTCCCGATAGACCCAGAATTGAACCAGATATATCTCGAAGGGATGTACACTTTTAAAATGAACAAAAAGGCATACTTATCGAATGGTCTTTTGTGGTAAACCGTTTGGTGTAACGGGCTGAATCACATTTTTTGCCCTCTTTTCTTACCAAAGAATCGTCTATTAAAGAAATGAGCTGTCCGAAAACAGACTTACTAGAAAAATAATTACTTTTACCCATCGTATTATGAATTTTGCAATGCTAATTCACTATATTATTCAAGGAGCCATTTATAATGGCTCCATTTTTAACGGACAACAATGAAACAAATTAAAAAAGAGATGAAACATATTGTTATCCTTACTGGC
>NZ_JBDSLS010000068.1:0-2759 GCF_039916245.1 Gelidibacter sp. | reverse complement strand
GGAATTAAAACCCACAGGAGACAATTCTTATATCATGACCACCTCCGAATATTGGATCAGTAGAGATGAGTTTAAGGATGCGGAATTTGATGCCGACATTGTGATTTTTGAGGAGGAAGAGGATTAGGTTAAATAGAATTTAGAACGCTTCGCTGTTAGAACATAGATTATAGACTTGATTCGTGAAATATCAAAATGTAAATAGCTTTGAGAGTGCTTTGCGGTTAGTATTAAGTATTAAGTATTAGGACTGGCTTCCTAAAACATCAGAGATTTGGAATCTGTTTTGAATCCGGGTAATCCGTGCAATCTGGTCTAAAAATACAATAGCCACAGCGTGGCGACATCTTAATAACAAATACATCAACTTAATAGCAAATACATCAAATCATCACAATAGAGCTCAATAGGAGCGGTATAATTAATGTCACCGATATATCAAACGCAATGAAATTGTAAATTATGCGAAAACATGCCGCTCCTAAGGAGCTTATTAATAAACCTCATAATTTAAGCTATTGCTATTGCGCTCTTCTGGAGCTTAAAAACCGATGATAAAGGAAGTTCAAAAGCATTCAATATTTAATTCGTGAAACGATACAAATTTATATTTTGTTGTGAATCCGCGTGATCCGTGCAATCCGTGTCTACAAACAGAACAGCCACGGCGTGGTGACATCTTAATAGAAGAACAAAAGGTTTCAAGGATTAGCTCCAGAGGAGCGACATCCTATTAGCTATAAGACCGCTTCACTATTGGCATAAAAAATTAACCAGTTCATAAAAGATTTAAAATTAAATTGGAATCCGTGTAATTAGTGAAATTCGTGTCAAAAAAACCTCATAAACCCCACCTATAACCTATATTTGAAAGCATTCCGATTTGAATGAATGTATCCAAATTAAACCTGATAAATGAAGCACTTTTTTTATAGTATATTTTTGATAACGATAGGCCTTACTTCTGCGGAAGCACAGACTACCCTAAAAGAAAGTTCAAAAACACCATTGACTATTGGCGAAGTAGTCACCATCGAATCCAAAATCCTTTCAGAATCAAGGATACTCAATATATATTTACCTGAAAGCTATAAAGTAGCCGACACCTTAAAATATCCTGTGATTTATGTTTTGGATGGTAGTATGGACGAAGACTTCTTACATATCGCTGGCTTGGTTCAGTTTTTTAATCTGCAAATGAATATGCCAAAAACCATTGTGGTTGGGATTGCCAACATAGACCGCAAGCGTGATTTCACATTTCCTACCATCGATAAAAAGCTAAAAAAAGATTATCCAACCACAGGAGGTTCCAGAAAATTCATCGATTTTATGGAGAATGAAGTGCAGCCCTATATTAAGGCCAATTACCCAACCAATGCACAAAAAATGCTCATCGGACAATCCCTGGGCGGTTTGGTAGCCACTGAGATTCTATTTAAAAAACCAACCTTGTTTACTGATTATATTATCGTGAGTCCGAGTTTATGGTGGGACAATGAATCGTTGCTGAAGGATGCCAAAATGTTTTTAAGTGCGCACAATAAGCTGTCTGCCAATGTATATGTGTCGGTAGGTTCTGAAGGCGAAATTATGGAACGCGAAGCTAAAAGTTTAGTCGATGTTTTGAAGAATGCAGGCAAACCAAATCTAAAAGCGGAGTTCCTGTTTTTGCCTAATGAAAACCATGCCACTATTTTACATCAAAGTGTGAATGATACTTTTAAATTGATGTATCCTAATCAAGAGAAATAAGACCGCTTTGCTTTTAGAATTAAGAATCAAGACTTATTTCAAAAAGAATTGAAATTGATTATTTCAAAGTCCATATTCAACTTTAATGAGAAAGCTCTATGCGGAGATCAGAATTAAGGGATTTGAAACAGCTCTTATTGATTAGCGTTTCTTAGATAACATTTTTAAGTACATATATTCCACCTTAGCGCGTGCCCAAGGTGTACGTCTTAAAAACTTCAAACTTGATTTGACGGAAGGATCTTCATTAAAACACTTGATTTTAATGATCGAACCCATATATTCACAACCATAATGCGCAACCAGCTCATTAATGATCTGTTCTAATTTGATGCCGTGAAGAGGATTATTGGGTTGCATGTTTTATTGTTTCAGGTTTGAAGTTTAAGGTTTCAACTTCCCGATTTAGAAAAAGATTCGCCCGGGCAGGCAAATCTCGGAATTTATTTCGACTTTAAAGTCTTCTTTTTTCAGGATTCCAATTTCAATTAGTTATTGAGTTGTCCGGAAGTATCGGGTTCATTTTCAATTTCAACTTCAATTTCAACCTCATCTACTCCTCCACCAAAGCCCTAATCTTCACCGCTTTCTCAAAATGATCCAGTTTATGCGTCATAATCCACCATGTGGCGGCCTCCATCAACAATTCAGGAGTGTCATTTTTGTTGGCAAAAAAAGCATAAAAGGACAAACCAACGTTCGTCCCCTTTGCGGCAATCTTTGCATTGCAAACAGCAATGATTTTATCTTTTAAAACTTGACTGAGCATAATGAGGTTTGAGGCTTGAGGTTTGAGGCTTGAGGTTTGAAAATCTTCAATTTGGACTTCAAGTTCATTTTCAAGTTCATTTTGAACTTTAGCTGCGTCGTCTACTCTTATTTCGGTCAGATCGTCCTCCTGAAGATGGACTCTTAGCGCCTGAACTTTTCTCTTTTGGTTTATTGCTTCGTCCTTGCCCTTGTCCTCTTCCTTGACCTTGTTTAACAGGTTCGGTAGACTCATT
>NZ_JBDSLS010000067.1:0-5385 GCF_039916245.1 Gelidibacter sp. | reverse complement strand
AACCGTTCTTTTATTCATGAGATTGCTTCGTCGCTCGTGCCTCACTCCTCGCAAAGACGTTTAAACTAGTGTTTTGATTTTGAATTGATCTTTTCAACATTTTTCGAAACAAATCCCTGCCCGTCCGGGTTGGTTATTGATTCTAAAAGCGAAGCGGTCTTGATACCATTTTCTATTTCCCGCCGTTTCTTTCTTCTTGCTTCATGCTTCCATCTCCGTGCTTATCTACCATAAAAAACCCTATACCACTCCACAAATTCAGCAATACCTTTAGTCACCTCAGTTTTAGGTTGGTAATTAAAATCCTTTTTTAACTGATTGACGTTCGCATAAGTTTGCTTCACATCGCCTGGCTGCATGGGCATCATCCGCTTTATGGCCTTTTTATCCAAAGCGACTTCAATGGCTTCTATATAATCTAGAAGTTGCACCGGCTGACTGTTCCCTATATTGTAAAGTTTGTATAATGACGTATTCTCAGTGGGTTGCAATAAGGTCGCTACCACACCTTCAACGATATCATCGATATAGGTAAAATCACGTGACAGATCGCCATTATTGAACACCTTCACGGGTTGATCGTTGATGATGGCTTCCGTAAATAAAAACATCGCCATATCGGGTCGTCCCCAAGGACCATACACCGTAAAAAATCGAAGTCCGATAGTTTCAAAACCGTACAAATGGCTGTAGGCATGCGCCATCAGTTCATTGGCCTTTTTTGTGGCGGCATAAAGACTAACAGGGTTGTCGACATTGGCGGATTCCTCAAAGGGAATGGCATCACTGTTGCCATAAACACTGGAGCTACTGGCATACACCAACTTAGCAACTTTGTAATTGCGACAACATTCCAAAACATTTAAAAACCCTGTCAAATTACTATCGGCATAAGCTTCTGGGTTTTCCAAAGAATAGCGGACGCCCGCTTGAGCCGCCAAATTGCAAACGCTGTCAATCTTATAATTTTCAAAAAGCTTTGGTAAAGCATTTCGATCTTCCAAATTCATTTTGACGAAAATCATACGATCGCCAAAAGAAGAACTTGTTGCATAATGCAAGGCTTGCGAGGCTTCGTTTTTAGCAATTCCCAATTCCGTCAAACGTGCGAATTTTAGATTGACATCATAATAATCGTTGATATTATCTAAACCAATGACCTTATGCCCTAGATCCAACAGGGTTTTAGACACATGAAAACCGATAAAACCAGCGGCTCCAGTAACCAAAATCGTTTTTGGGATAAGATTATTTACCGATGACATAGACTTGAAATCCTATAGCTTCTAATTCCTTTTTATTTAATATACCACGTCCGTCAAATACAAAGGCTGGTTTTTTCATGTTGTGATAAATCTTTTGCCAATCGTAGGCTTTAAATTCATCCCACTCCGTCAAAACAGCGATGGCATGCGCATCCTTACAAGCGTCATATGGGTCCAAAAATGTAGTTAAATACTTCTTGTTATCGGCTTCAGATCGTGTGTTGAGATAATTAAGGTCACTCTGCATTTGATGTTCCGTCACTTTTGGATCATACACCGCGATATCGGCTTGCTCTTCCATGAGTTGATCTGAGACATAGATAGCGGCAGATTCGCGCGTATCATTCGTATCTTTCTTAAAAGCCCAACCTAGAAAGGCTATTTTCTTGCCCGAAATCGTATTGTAAAGTGTTTGAATGATTTTGGCAGCAAAACGTCGTTTTTGATAGTCGTTCATAATGATGACTTGCTCCCAATAATCGGCTACCTCATTTAATCCATAAGATTTTGCGATATAAACCAAATTTAAAATATCTTTTTGAAAGCAAGAACCTCCAAACCCGACCGATGCCTTTAAAAACTTAGGACCGATCCTACTGTCCTTTCCAACAGCAATGGCGACTTCATTCACATCGGCGCCAGTAACTTCACAAAGTTCGGACATGGCATTAATTGAAGAGACCCGTTGTGCTAAAAAAGCATTGGCGGTTAATTTCGACAATTCCGAAGACCATAAATTTGTGGTCAAAATATTTTCAGCCGGTACCCAAGTGGCATAAATATCCGCTAAAGCCTGAATCGCTTCAAGTCCTTCTTCGGTTTGCTCCCCACCAATCAGCACACGATCCGGCACCATCAGATCTTGAATAGCAGTACCTTCAGCTAAGAATTCAGGATTGGATAAAATTTGAAATTGGACGCCATTACCCGTATTATGCAAAATGCTTTTGATGGCTTGAGCCGTTTTTACCGGTAAAGTGGATTTCTCTACGACAATTTTGTCTGTTTTGGCTACGCGTGCAATTTGCCGTGCGCACAACTCAATGTATTTTAAATCGGCCGCCATGCCCTTTCCTTTACCATAAGTTTTGGTCGGCGTATTGACTGAAATAAAAATCATTTCCGCAGCTTCAATAGCCGCATCAACCTCCGTACTAAAAAACAAATTTCGGTTTCGCGCTTCTGCAATAACGGTATCCAAACCTGGTTCGTAAATCGGAAGTTTTTCCAGATCGTCGTGGTTCCAAGCCGCTATACGCGCAACATTAATGTCCACCACAGTGACTTTAATATCTGGATTTTTTTGGGCGATCACTGCCATTGTAGGTCCACCTACATAACCTGCTCCAATACAACAAATATTTTTAATTTTCATTCTCCTAGATTAATGAGTGTTAATTTCGATAAAAACACGCGTTCAAACGCACTTTTTTATTATAATATGTTTGTTTTTATAGCATTCTGATTCTCAAGAAACCAGTCATAAGTCATTTTTATACCGGTGTTCAAATCTATATTGGCAGTCCATCCTTGTTGATTCAGCTTGTTTATATCCATTAACTTCCGCGGGGTTCCGTCAGGCTTAGAGCTATCCCAAAGTATAGCCCCTTGATATCCTACAATGTTCTGAATGGTTTGAGCCAGCTCTTTTATGGTCACATCGATTCCCGTACCTACATTATATAAATGTTCAGGAAGAACGTTTTCAACAGCAAAAACAACCGCTCTCGCCATATCATCAACATGTAAAAACTCTCGCATTGGTGTCCCACTTCCCCATAGTTCGACGGACGCATTATTTATTTTTGCCTCATGAAATTTTCTGAGCATTGCAGGCAACACATGAGAAGACTTCAAATCAAAATTATCATTTGGTCCGTAAAGGTTGGTGGGCATTAAACTGACAAAATCTTTATTGTACTGTTTTCTAATGGCCTCACAAGCTTTTACTCCAGCAATTTTTGCAATGGCATACCACTCATTGGTAGGCTCTAAACTATCCGTCAACAAATACTCTTCTTTTAAAGGTTGTGGAGCGAACTTTGGATAGATACAGGAACTCCCCAAAAAGATGAATTTTTTCACATCATGGCGATGCGCTTCGTCAATCAAATTATTCTGGATTTGCAAATTCTCCATTAAAAATGGATAAGGGAATTCACTGTTAGCCAATATCCCACCAACTTTTGCAGCGGCATCAATCACAACTTCTGGACGCTCACGATCAAAAAATTCGTTCACCTGAGCTTGGTTACGCAGATCGAGTTCCTTACTAGTTTTACCAATTAGATTACTATACCCTAATTGATCAAGTGCCCTCCAAACGGCAGATCCCACCATCCCCCTGTGGCCGGCAATATATATTTTTGTTGTTTTATCCATATCTATTCAAAATAATTAAGAGTTTTATGGCCTCCTTCTTTTAAATAGTGTTCTTTTTGCATGAGTTTGACATCACTGGTCATCATATCTTTTACAAGATCCTGCAAATCGAGTTGAGGCACCCAACCCAATTTATTTTTTGCTTTAGAAGCATCACCTATCAAAAGATCGACTTCTGTAGGTCTGAAATATTTAGGATCTACATTCACTACTTCCGTTCCTATGGGTAATTGGAATTCTTTATTATGACAGGCCGTCACAAATGCTTTTTCTTCAACGCCAATTCCTTTAAACTCCACATCTATTCCAACCTCAGCAAAGGCCATTCTTACAAAATCCCGAACTGCTGTTGTTTTTCCGGTAGCAATTACCCAATCTTCAGGCTCGTCTGCTTGCAGAATCATCCACATCATTCGCACATAATCCTTGGCGTGTCCCCAATCTCTTTTGGCATCCAAATTCCCTAAATAAACTTTATCCTGCAACCCTAGTGCAATCCTAGAGACCGCTCTGGTGATTTTTCTGGTAACAAACGTTTCGCCTCTAATTGGCGATTCATGATTAAATAAAATACCATTACAAGCATACATATTATAGGCTTCCCTGTAATTCACTGTAATCCAATACGCATACATTTTAGCCACAGCGTAAGGAGAACGAGGATAAAAAGGTGTGGTTTCCGACTGTGGCACCTCCTGCACTTTTCCATAAAGCTCAGAAGTAGAGGCCTGATAAATTCGCGTTCTTTTCTCCATCCCTAATAATCGGACGGCTTCCAAAATTCGTAAGGTGCCTAGACCATCCGTGTTACCGGTATACTCAGGAATCTCAAAGGAAACCCCCACATGGCTCATAGCCGCTAAATTGTAAATTTCATCAGGTTGAATATCCTTGATCAGCCTAATAAGATTGGTGCTATCCGTTAGATCGCCATAATGAAGGAAGAAATTACGATCCTTTTCATGTGGATCTTGGTATAAATGATCTATTCGATCCGTATTAAATAACGACGAGCGCCTTTTAACACCATGAACCTCGTAATTTTTCTGTAATAAAAACTCCGCCAAATAGGCACCGTCCTGGCCTGTGATTCCTGTAATAAGTGCAATTTTTTTCATTCTAATATTATAATAATGTTTAGGCAATGTTACGGCTTCGCCGGCAACAGTCACATTATAAATACAACTATTTGATTTATAACGAATGATACTAAGAATTGGTTTTAATCTCTTGACACCAAAAAGATTCAAAAATATGATTATTTATAGAATGAATGGAAGGATTATCCAATTTTTAGCTTAACGACATAACCCAAATTATGCAGCACCACCCAACATTGATTCCCTGAAACATATTTTACCGTTCCTTTTTTTGCGGATAAGCCAAACTTATCTAAATTAATTTCCTGTCCGACGTCTATTTTTTCGGTAGATAAAACCTGTTGTTTTTTAGTTTTAATTTCAATGAGCAACTCCACTTCTTCTGAGGGAACAATGGCGGGCTTCCCCAACCAAAAAAGATATCGCAGCGCGCCGGGAACGGTAAAAACCAGCGAACGGTCTTTATCTGAAATATTAATGAGAATCATAGATGGCAATAAAGGAACGGTGACTTTCTTTTTACGGTCGCTCCATTGTCTGACTTCTACTCGGGTTGGACAACACACTTCAAAACCATATGCAATAAGTCTTTCTGCAACTTTAAGTTCGTATTTAGGTTTTGTAATGAGCACGTACCA
>NZ_JBDSLS010000066.1:0-3441 GCF_039916245.1 Gelidibacter sp. | reverse complement strand
TGTCTGGCATTTGGAAATTCTGATTTTAGTCGATTACTGATAGCTGTATTGGAATTATCGGAAATAATGACAACATTTCGTCGTGATTGATCGTCCTTCACAAATTGAATCATCGCGTGTTCTAGTATCTCTGGCTCAGGAATAGTTTGAAAAACATTCTCATACAACTGTGTTGGTTTATTAATTGGAGAGATTACAGGAATTTTATCATTTTCCAAGGCTTTCGCCACACGATCTAAATCATTTGGCATGAGCGGACCAATAACTGCATCGTACTTAGAAAAGTCATTGCTATTTAAAATTTTCGAGACTTCAGCTAATTGATCTCCAGTATCAAAGACTTTCAATTTTGTCGAAATCCCAAGTTGTTTTGCAGAATCCACGGCCATTAAAACGCCTGATTGAAAATCGAGCGAAACAGACAAGCGTCTATCTGTTTTGATCATATCTTTGGCTTGCTGAACAGAATCAGCATTGACCCTATTCAAACGGAAGGGCAACATGACCGCGATTTGCTTAGTTTTTAAATTCTTTAATTTAGAAGTAAGATTTGTTCCTTCAACTTTTACGATGGTATCTCCAACCGTTACATTATGTGGTACTTTTAAAACCATACCTTCTTTTAATCCATCGACCTTTAATTCAGGATTAAGTTTCTCTAACTGTTCTTGGCTCAGGCCCAGTTTGACTTTCAAGCGATAATAGCCTTCACTTTTTTGAACTGTATAATAGTTATAATTAACATCCATGGTCTTTTCACTGTCCGTATTTGGAACATTGAGGATATCACCTGCTTGCAAAACCTCACCCATTTTAGGATTCAAGGTTTCTAATTCGGCAACTGTAATTCCAAACTTATAGGCCACGCCCCATTTGCCTTCTTTCGGCTGTACTTTATAAGTTTTAAGCGCATTATTTGGAATTACTTTTGAAACAATTGTTTTGTACTCCGGAATCCTGATTTGATCACCCTTTTTTAAATTCTCAGAATATAAGCTTTTGTTGTGCTTTTTAATATCTTCAACTTCAATATTGTATTCCTTTGAAATGCTATAAAGGGTTTCTTTTCGTTGTACCTTATGGGATTTAAAACCAATAAGCTCTTTAGTTTCAGTAGGAATGCCCGAAGCAACAGTTGAAATATTAGGAATGATCAAAACCGCATCTAAAGTCAATTTTCGCTTCGCATCAGGGTTTAACGAATAAATATCTGACGCAGTTACTTGATATTTTTTCGCAATAGATTCTACCGTTTCTCCTTGCTTTACCGTATGCGTTTTAAACTTTTGTGCATTGGCAAACCAACTGCACGATAAGGTAATGATACAAACTAAAATGAATTTTTTCATTGACAAATATTTATATTCCCTTCTATCGGTCTAATAACAGATAGGAGGGAATTTCTTAACTTCGAGGTTTTTCTATTATTTAAGAGACTCCTGCCTCCGTAGGAGTTTGATTATTCCCATTCAATAGTGGCTGGCGGTTTTGAGCTGATATCATACACTACTCTATTAACGCCTTTTACTTTATTTATTATTTCGTTTGAGGTACTTTGCAAAAATTCGTAAGGTAGGTTTACCCAATCCGCCGTCATTCCATCGGTACTTTCGACCGCTCTTAAAGCGACACATTTTTCATAAGTGCGCTCATCACCCATCACGCCTACACTATTAACCGGCAGTAAAATTGCGCCTGCCTGCCATACTTTGTCGTACAAGCCCCAAGATTTTAGATTGTCGATAAATACAGCATCAACTTCTTGTAAGATACGCACTTTTTCAGCAGTAATATCGCCCAAAATACGAATGGCCAAACCTGGACCTGGAAAAGGATGACGTCCCAAAATAGCTTCGTCCATTCCCATAGATGCACCAACACGTCTTACCTCATCTTTAAATAAGGCTCTTAAGGGTTCCACAATTTTCAACTTCATGAAATCTGGTAAACCGCCCACGTTATGATGACTTTTGATCGTTGCACTTGGACCTCCAGTGGCAGAAACACTTTCAATCACATCTGGATATATTGTGCCTTGTGCCAACCATTTGACATCCTCAATTTGATGCGCTTCGTCATCAAAAACCTCAATGAACACACGACCGATAGCTTTTCGTTTCAACTCAGGATCGCTTAATCCTGCCAGTGCATCCAAGAAACGTGCCGAAGCATCAACACCTTTTACATTAAGTCCCATGCCTTCGTATTGCGCCAAGACATTTGTAAATTCATTTTTACGAAGTAATCCATTATTCACAAAAATGCAATATAGATTTTTGCCAATAGCTTTATGAAGTAATATCGCGGCTACTGAAGAATCCACACCTCCAGAAAGACCTAAAACCACTTTATCATCGCCAATTTGCGCTTGTAAAGCTTCAACCGTTTCCTCAACAAAAGATTGCGGCGTCCAGTCCTGCTCTATTTTTGCAATATGAACCAAAAAGTTTTCTAAGAGTTGCTTCCCATCTGTTGAATGGTAAACTTCTGGATGAAACTGGATGCCATAAGTTTGTTCGCCTTCAATAACGAACGCTGCATTTTCAACATCTTTGGTGCTGGCAATCAGCACTCCGTTAGTCGGCAATTTTTTAATGGTATCACTATGACTCATCCAAACCTGACTTCCTGCCTCAATATGATCGAACAATGGTTCATTCGCTTTAACATAAGTCAAATTTGTTCTTCCATACTCACGTGAATCAGATGGCTCCACCAATCCGCTAGAAAAATGAGATAAATATTGCGCACCGTAACAAACGCCGAGCAATGGCATGTGACCCCTAATTTTTGACAAATCGGGATGCGGCGCATTATCCGATCTTACAGATGATGGCCCACCAGATAAAATGACCGCTTTGAAGCTTTCAATTTCTGTTGGAATTTTATTGAATGGATGGATCTCACAATATATGTTGAGCTCTCTAACACGTCTCGCAATAAGCTGGGTGTATTGCGATCCGAAATCTAAAATAAGTACTTTGTTATGTTGCATGCGCAAAAATAAGGATAGATTTTTAAATTTACGATTTAGCCATGATGAAAATTAAAAAAATAAGCAGTAATTCAAGAGATTTAAATCCCGAAAACAACACATAAAGCTTCCTCTAAAATGGAGTACTTTAAACGAAACTCCAAAACTCATAAAAAATGAATGAGCCTCTGGTTCTTACTCCATCGTTTCCAAAATCATTTCAATATCCCGCTCTGTAGTATCGGGATTTATAAAACAAAAACGGGATACCGTTTCAAACGTATCGCCATTTTTCCATTTGGTTGGGGTTACCAAAGCAAAACCTTTGCGATGATTTTCATAGGTCCAATGGGTATAATCTTCGGGCTGCCACCCTTTTCTTCGGTAGAGCACACAAGAGAGACTTGGCGCTCTGACCAACTCCAAATCAGGATGCGCTTCAATCATTCTTCCTGCGATTTGCGCGA
>NZ_JBDSLS010000065.1:0-20510 GCF_039916245.1 Gelidibacter sp. | reverse complement strand
AAAATCCATTATCTAGATAACCTTTGATTCCTCACAAAAAAAATTGAGTTGAGTTTTAAATCACTACCTTCTGAGGACAGAATTAAAACTTCACTATTATGACCACATTTAAAGTAGGCGATCATGTCACATGGAATTCAGAAGCCGGACATGTATCGGGTAAAATCATCAAAGTGCACCATTCTGATTTCGATTTTAAAGGCTACACACATCACGCCAACAAAGATGAGCCACAATATGAAATTAAAAGTGATAAAACCGATCATATTGCGGCACACAAAGGAACAGCGCTTACAAAAATTTAAGAGGTGCTTTTGCAGTGTAAATTTTGTTTTACCTCAACCTCTATTTTTAATACTTATATAAACACGTCACGCTCTTTGAACCGTGGAATATAGGTTGACATCCGAGTTTTTATTAGAAATTTCAATAGTGTAGCTTTTTCTATCAAATAGATATGGGTTGATTGTTTTAAATAGTTTCTAATAACAAGGAGACCATATTAATTTTTAAGCTCCTGGCAACACTACAAACTCTCAACAGACCTTTTAATATATTCGTCTTTATACTCGTGTTTCCATCGTCGATGACTCCATAGGTAATTTTCCGGATTATCAATTATGGATTCCTCCAATTTTATGGCATAAAGCTGTGTTATCAAACCCGTCTTATAAGGTTCAGAAAAATCAAAAAGTCGAGACACTTCCATTTTATAATATCCTCTTTTTTCTCTAACAATGTTTGCGAAAAAGGATCTTGTTCTATTTGAGGCTGTATAAATCTCAGGACCGTTTTGAAAAGCAGTTTTTTGGGATAAAAATGTGGTCCAAAAGCTTTTCATGGGAATATTGGGATTTTGATCCGCAACCAAAATTAACACATGCGGTTGGCTACCCAATTTTTCAATTTCTTTTTTCATGTTTTTTGAAGAGACTAATTTTGAACCAAAACGACCGCGTATCCTCAGCATCAATTTGTCAAACTGTGGGCTTGATATTGGTTTGTAGGCCACAATAATATTGTGATTCAAGCTGCTTGATATATGCGCATTTGCCCATTCCCAGTTAAATTGATGTCCTAAATAAACATGACAGTTTTTGTTTTCGGATACGGTTTTTTCTATTTCTGAATAGTCTACAGTGATGCGCTTGTGCATGTCCTCCTTGCTTATGGAAAGCAACTTTAAGGTTTCTATAAAATGGTCGCAAAAACTCCTGTAAAAATCCTTTTCTATTTGCGTTCTTTCATTTGCATTTAAGCCGCCAAATGATTTCATAATATGCTTAGAAACGATCGTTCTACGGTATTTAAAAACATAATATAGATTGAAATAGACAAAATCTGAAAGCAAATACAATACTTTCAATGGTAATAGGGACAGTGGATAGAGTATGCCGTAAATCATATGCAGATGATTTTATAATACTAACTAAGCGTACAAATAAAATAAATGGTGTTTGAAATTACTTTCCAACTCTATTTAGTCTATTCGTTCTTTAAGCGATTTCAAAAATCGTTACGATTTATCAAGAGCTTTTCACTTTTATTAAATATCAAATAACAACTCTAATTTAAGCTTTAATTGATTGAATTACATCCACTTCAATATTTTAATTTAATTTAAGGGCAACTTTTTTATAATTGGTTTCAGTGATTTCGCATATTGTTTCTACATCAATATCTAAAAGCACCTCAAAAACTATAGTAGTTTTACATTTTAACCAGCACACTTTTGAAGCCCGCAAATTTATTGAACGAAGATTTCTAATGTAACTTAAAAATGGCCAAGAACACAACAGCTTTTTAGAAAAGCTCTATAATCGGGGGTTTTAAAAATATTTCTAACTTTTTAGCCAATTAACTCCAAAACCTCTGACATATCGCTAAAGGTCAAAGTCGCATGGCCTTCAAGTTCGTTGTTATAGTCATGTGCAGCAAATCCAAAAACATCGAAACCGCCATTTTTAGCAGCATTGACGCCACTAATGCTGTCTTCAATCACAATACATTCTTTGGGTTTAAATCCCATGGTTTCCGCAGCCCAAAGAAAAACCGCAGGATCAGGCTTCCATTTTCTAACGGTAAAACAACTGAAAATTTTATCCTCAAAATGAGGTAATAAACCGGTTAATTCTAAATTGAGCCGAATTTTATTTTCAGGACCGCTTGATGCCACACAAAATGGAATGTCCAAATTTTCCAAAACTTCAGCAATTCCATCTACAGGTTGAATATTTTGTCGAAACGATTCAAAGCTTCGTTCTCTAAACCTTGGAAGAAAATCCTCTGGCAACCTTTGAGGCACCAATTCTGCAATTTGTTCCTGACAGCGCTGCATGGAAGTGCCTTTAAAGTTTTTTAAGGCATAATCCAGATCGATATTAGCTCCCAATTCGTTAGCCATATCTACCAAAACTCGGTTTGCGATGGGTTCACTATCTACTAAAACGCCATCACAATCAAAAATGACGCACTTATACTTAGACATAATTATGGAGTTGAATTGGAAACTTGAAGCAATTTTCCGTTATAAAACTTTTGCCCTTTCAATGAAAAATCGACAATATAATCGGCCATTTCTGCTGGTTTTAAAGGTGCTTTATAACCTGGAAAAGCTTCTTCTAACATTTCGGTTTGAACAGCGCCAAGGGCCAACACATTAAACGCAATCCCGGAATCCTTATATTCTTCAGCAAGTAATTCTGTTAAAGTAATCACAGCAGCTTTACTGGAACTGTAGGCAGCAAGTCCTGGGAACTTCATACTTCCTTGAACACCGCCCATGGAACTTATGGTCACCACATGACTGTTTTTTGCCATATACGGAATCAAAACTCGCGTCAACTCGGCAACGCCATACACATTAGTACGATAGACTTCTTCAAAGTCACTGATTGTCGTTTTTGCAAAAGGTTTATTAAGCACTAGTCCTGCGTTGTTGATCAACACGTCGACATGCTTCCACTCTTCTAAAATAAATGCTTCCACTTTTTGATAGGCCTCCATATCGCCCAAATCAAAACAGAATGCCGTTACATTCTTCAATTTTAAAGCCTTTATAGGGCGATCATTTCGAGACAGTGCCAAAACCTGATGGCCTTGCTTCGCAAATAATTTGACCAATTCATAGCCTATTCCTCTGCTGGTACCTGTTATTATAATATGTTTACTCATTCATTTTAATTTCTTGGGTTGTTGAATTGCTCATGGTTTCAAATGCTGGAATTAATTTATTGACCAAATCGGCCATAAACTCATAATCCATTAATCCGGCTTCATCACCTACTTCATGGTAGTGATCAAAATTAGTAAAATCAAAGGTTGAAATGGCATGACTCGGTTTATTAAAAGCTTTGTAAAACGGATAATTATCAGATCGGTAAAACAACTGAAATTCTTTTGCCTTTGGTAATTCATCCAAAAGAGTATATCCCACATAGTCATTCATTTTTGTGGCCATATTAGAAAGATCATGGCCTGTAAAATAAGCCTCATAATTTTTATCCACCATAGGCACACCAATCATTTCAAAATTGATCATGGCGTAAAGATTGATGTGCTGCTCTTTTAAGCGTTCTGCTAAATGCTTAGATCCTAATAAACCAATTTCTTCACCAGAATAAAGTGTAAAAAGAATACTGCGCTTAATGTTCTTCTTGGTCGCAAAATAGCGTGCCATTGCTAAAACCGCCGCAACACCCGAGGCATCATCATTGGCTCCGTTGGCAATAGAGTCGCCAACAACTGCTTTCACAATGCCGATATGATCGTAATGGGCACCGAGAATGATGAATTCATTTTTCAAAACTGGATCATTGCCTTCGATGTATCCCACAACATTCGATGCGTCCAAGCCATTAGCTTTGTAGTAATCGCGGTAAGTATCAAAATAAGGTTGAACCTTATAGGATTTGAGCTTATTCTCAATATAAACTGCAGCTTTTTCTATGCCTTCTGATCCCGTTGCACGACCTTCCAATTCATCGGAAGCGAGATAATATACCGTTTCTTTAAGTTCATCAGGGGTTACAAAATTCAAGGTCTCAATGTCTGATGGTTGCTCCATCAAAGTAAGATCGTTTCCATCGTTTTCAGAAGACTCCCGTATCTTGGTTTTACAGGAAACCATAATGAGAACGGTACCGATTAATAGAATGTTTTTCATATCCCTTCTTATTCAGTTGTGTCATAAAAAAAATCCTGCTTCATTATGCTGAAACAGGATTTTAATATAGTTATTAATTCATTTTATATAGTGTTTGATAACTCTTGAATGAAGCAAGATAGACGCTCATTCTGACAAAATCAATCACTTTACAATTATATTAACATCGACACCGGATTTTCAATATATCCTTTTAAGGTTTGAAGGAATTGTGCGCCTGTAGCACCATCAACCGTTCTATGGTCACATGCCAAAGAAAGTTTCATAGTTTGGCCAACCACAATTTGTCCATTTTTAACTACTGGTTTTTCAACTATCGCACCAACAGATAAAATTGCTGAATTCGGTTGATTGATGATCGAGGTAAAACTTTCGATACCAAACATTCCTAAATTAGAAACGGTAAACGTACTGCCTTCCATTTCTTGAGGCGTTAGTTTTTTGCTTCTTGAACGTCCTGCAAAATCTTTAACTGCTGCTCCAATTTGAGACAAACTCAATTCATTTGCAAATTTAACTACCGGAACTACCAAGCCATCCTCAACAGCAACTGCTACACCGACATGAACATGATGGTTTAAGCGCATCTTATCCGCAAACCATTGTGAATTGACTTGTGGATGTTGTTTCAATGCCAAGGCACAGGCTTTAACAACCATATCATTAAATGATATTTTTGTATCTGGAATTGCGTTGACTTGCTCTCTAAAAGCAATAGCATTATCCATATCAAACTCGACGTTCAAATAATAATGCGGCGCTGTAAATTTAGATTCCGCTAAACGTTTTGCAATCACTTTACGCATTTGCGAGTTTGGCTTTTCCTCAAAATCCTCTTTTCCTGATGTTGCAACCTGTCCAACTGCTGTTGGAGCGGCAATTACTTCAGGAGTATAATTTTCAATATCGCGTTTAATGATACGTCCGTTTTCACCAGAACCTTTAACTTGTGCTAAGTTGATTCCCTTTTCTTCGGCTATTTTTTTAGCCAATGGCGAAACGAAGACACGGCTAGAATCAGAACTTGAACTTGAACTTGAAGTCGAAGTTGAAACTGAACTTGAAGCTTCTTTTACAAGTGGTTTCGTGGCTTCTTTTTGGGGCGCAGCTGCTTTTTTATCAGAACCACCAGTCTTGAAATTTTTGGCTATACCAGAAACATCGGTTCCTTTTGGGCCTATAATTGCCAATAACGAATCGACTTTGGCACTTTCGCCTTCATCTAATCCTATAAACAGCAAAGTCCCTGATTGGAATGATTCGAATTCCATGGTAGCTTTGTCGGTTTCAATTTCTGCAAGGATATCGCCTTCTTCAACGTTATCTCCTACTTTTTTGAGCCATGTTGCCACAGTACCTTCTTCCATCGTGTCACTCAAACGCGGCATAGTTACAACGATAACACCTTCTGGCAAATCATCATTTCCTGAAGTTTCCTCAGCATCGTTTGACGACATCTCTTCGGAAGCCTTAGCCTCAGACTTTTCTTCTTTTTTATCAGATGAACCACCTGCGATTAAATCGGAAATATCTTCGCCTTCTTCTCCAATAATGGCCAATAACTCGTCAACCTTAGTGGTTTCACCTTCTTGGATTCCAATATACAGCAATGTACCTTCATGAAAAGATTCAAACTCCATCGTCGCTTTATCGGTTTCGATTTCAGCCAAAATATCGCCTTCTTGTATCTTATCTCCTACTTTTTTTAACCACGCTGCCACAGTTCCTTCTTCCATGGTATCACTCAAACGCGGCATATTTATTACTTCTGCCATAGCTTATATTTTGTGTTGTATAAATGGATAATCTTCCTGCTCATAAACGGCATCGTACATGACGCTTTTGTCTGGATATGGAGACTCATCAGCGAATTTCTCACATTCTGCAACGAGATCCTTAACACGTTGATCAATTACTTTCAGATCGTCTTCAGTCGCATACTTCTCCTCAAGGATGATATCTTTCACTTGCGTGATTGGATCTATTTTCTGATACTCAGCAACCTCTTCTTTAGTTCTGTAATGTTGAGCGTCACTCATCGAGTGTCCTCTATATCGGTAAGTTTTCAACTCCAAAAATGTAGGACCATCGCCACGTCTTGCACGTTTGATCGCTTCGTCAAAAGCCTCCGCCACTTTTACTGGATTCATTCCGTCAACAGGTCCACAAGGCATTTCATAACCTAAACCAAGTTTCCAAATATCTGTATGGTTGGCCGTACGCGCTACAGACGTTCCCATAGCATAACCGTTATTTTCACAAACAAACACGACTGGTAACTTCCATAACATCGCTAAATTAAAAGCCTCATGCAAAGAACCTTGACGCGCTGCACCATCACCAAAACAACATAAAGTCACGGCATCAATACCATGATATTTATCTCCAAAAGCAATCCCAGCACCTAACGGAATTTGACCTCCAACAATACCATGACCACCATAGAAACGGTGTTCCTTTGAGAAAATATGCATGGAGCCTCCAAGACCTTGAGAAGTCCCTGTAGCTTTACCATATAATTCTGCCATAACACGTCGTGGATCTTCTCCCATACCAATAGGTTGAACGTGGTTACGATAAGCCGTAATCATTTTATCCTTTGTCAGGTCCATGGCGTGCAAAGCACCAGCTAAAATAGCCTCCTGCCCATTATACAAGTGAAGAAATCCTCTTACTTTTTGTTGAATATAGACTGCAGCAAGTTTGTCTTCAAACTTTCTCCAGAACAACATGTCTTCATACCATTTGAGGTAAACCTCTTTTGTAATCTTTTGCATCCGAAATAATTTCTAAAAAATTAAATACTTAATTAGTTCTGTTTAGAGAACTGAAGATCCCGCAACGCGGGATTAGTTCAGCTTTCAGTTTTTGATTCGTTTTTCAAACCCTTAAACTGTGCTTCACTAAACGGATAACAAAAGTAACACATTAAGGAGTAATGAAAAAACTGAAAATCGTAAAATTTCTACGAAATCGTTATAGAACGCTATTATCAAACACCAAGGGCAGTAAATTGGCCAAAGAATGCGATCGGACTACTTTTCCCACCTCTCCCATATAATAAATTTCAATAGGCGAATCTTGCTTTACTTCATATTCTGCAATGGATTGGCGACAGGCGCCACAAGGTGGAATGGGTTGATCAGTCGTTTTCAATTTTGATCCTGCTATAATCGCCATACGGATGATTTTAACATTGGGAAATTGCGCTCCTGCATAAAAAATGGCGGTGCGTTCAGCGCAAAGACCTGATGGATAGGAGGCGTTTTCCTGATTACTTCCTGTGACAACTTCGTTGTTTTCAAGAAGAATTGCTGTCCCTACACTGAAATTTGAATAGGGAGAATAGGATTTATCTCTAGCTTCAGATGCTTTTGCCATGAGCGCAATGACATCTTTAGGAAGTTCATCTAATGTATCATAGACGTTAAGTATGGTTTCAATTTTAAGTTCCTTCATATATTGTTTATCTATTTTTAAAAATACGATTCATTTTCAAACAAAAAAACTATTGCTTTAAATAACAATAGTTTTTTGGAATTTAATTTAACTGTTTTCTAATACTCTCTGTATTCGCCACCTCCAAAATTGAAAGTCAGAGAAAAACGTAAAGTCCCTTCCAACGGACTTTGAACCTTTGAAGCTGAAAACAAATAAGACATGTCAATATTCATGGAGGTATACTTAAAGCCGGCACCTAAAGCAAAAAATTTACGCCCACCTTTTTCATCACTTTCATTAAAATAACCGGTTCTAAAAGCAAATGCATCTTGATATCTATACTCGGCGCCCAATGCCCAAGTGAATTCTTTCATCTCTTCATTGAAACCTCCCGGAGCATCGCCAAAAGATTGGAAAATTCCCTTTAGAAAGTTCACATCTGGAGATTTCCCTTTAGCAATAATAGTTGGCTCACTTCCATCGGTAGCTTGTTTACCATCACCATTTAAATCAACAAAACCATAAAGAGGTGGTGTTGGAACCAATAGTTTTGTGACCTCAGCGGTTAAAGCCAAGGTGTTGTATTCATCAAAAATAAAATCAAAACCTCCGCCAAGTCTTAAATTGGTTGGCAAAAAGTTTTCTTTTCCGGCATCATTATATTTAATCTTCGGACCTAAATTTTGAATGGCAAAACCTAAACGGGTTCTTCCGTTAAAACTATCATAAGCTTCTTCTTCGCTTTGGTAAAACCCAGAAATATCAACAGCTACTGAACTTGCAGCTTCTGCTGAATTATCCAAGGCTTGAATTTTTAAATCCGATCGCAAATAACGCAAACCCACCGCCATTGAGAATTGATTAGCCAAGCGTAAAGAATACGAAGCATCAATGGTCATCTCATTGGGTTGCGCAATAAGCGCTTCTGAAAATTCATCCTGCACCAATTCTATTTGTCCTAAACTGAAGTATTTAAAACTTGCTGCAAAGGCACTTCTTTCATTGATTCTGTTAAAATAAGTAACGTTTCCTAAGAAAATATCATTAACCAATTTGCTTAGATAAGGCGTATAGCTTACCGCTATTCCTGATTTCGATTCAGAAAAAGCATACTTGGATGCATTCCATTGTTGGGAAAAAGCATCCACAGAAGTTGCCACGCCCATATCTCCCATCCCTGCGGCACGAGCATCTGAGGCAATTAATAAAAATGGAACGCCAGTAGTAATTACTGTCGACTGATTATCAAATATTATCGTTTCCTGTGCAGAAGAAAAACTATAAATGGTTAAGGTGATAACGGCTAAGACGTATTTTTTCATAAGGTCAGTGAGTATTTTATTGGAAGCTTTGATGCCCAAGTATTTAACAAATATAAATTAATATTAAAGTATTACAAGTTTTTGAATCTTTTCAACCTGCTTGTTCAGTTGATTGGATCTTACTTTAAGCTTATAGACGTAAATCCCTTTTCCAATTTTATCTCCAAAATCATCGCGACCATCCCAAACAATATCTCTCGACAGTGCCGAAGCTCCTTCGTTACAACAACCACCTGCATTTGTTTGGCTATTTATGGTCTTTACCAACTTACCGGAAATGGTGAATATCTGTATAGAAACGTCTAAAGGTTGCGAACTATTGTGGTTGAACCAAAATTCTGTGTAATTAATGAACGGATTAGGGTAATTTAAAACGTTTTCAATCTTCAATTCATCATCTTTATCATGCACAACAAACTGAATTTCAGAAACTCCCGAGTTATTATAAACATCCCAGGCTTTAAGTGTTAAAGTATGAAGACCAGGTTCTAAATCCCGAAACGGATAAGTCACCTCTCCTTTAGTATAATCATCCACTTGCGCTTTATAATAATCATTCAGTACAAACGGATTGGTTTCGTCTCCATCAATGATGGCCACAATATCATGCCCGATTCCACTGGCGGTATTGATACCATTTTCGTCTTCCAATTTTGCTAACAATGTGGGCGCTTCATTGGTAATGCCACCAGACACAAAATTCACATCATTCATGTACAATTTCACCACAGGACCAGTAATATCCGTTTGCGCGTTTTTATTGATCCCACCGACCAATACATCAAAGTTTGCACCCGCCTGATCTTGCAAAGGCGTTTCTGATTTTGCATAAAAACTTACTTTGCCTTTCCCTACTGGCACACCAATATCTCTTGGAACGACAAATTCAAAATCAAAAACACCATTTTTAACGCTGGCCTGACCTATAAATATTTTCTCCCCCAAGGTGGTGAAATCCATTTTGATTAATTCTCCATTTTGCCGCGTTCCATTATTTCCCAAGGTTTGGCGTGCAATATTTTTATCGAAAATAGTTGCCGTAAGCACACCGTTGTAACCCTTCATTACATTTCCGGAAGGATCCAAAACTTCGCCCGACATTTTAACTTTACTCAATGCTTTTAAAGTGTCATTAGTTTGACCTAAGGGAACATCATTAATTTTTGTAAGCTGAATATTAGGCTTTGGAAATGCTAATCTCATAGCAGGATCCCCTATAAAAGACACCAAACGTTGTTGCGGAATTCCAGTAATGGCGGGATCTGTTTTTGTGAGACGCAAAGCTTCGGCCATGGTTGGGTAATCGTTGGAATCAAAACCAAAAAGATACTTCTGCAATTTCAAATTAAATGTCACACCGACCGTCACGCTAATTTGTCGCGTGGTAGTGATCAATCCAATGGCTCCTCCTTGTGGATTCCAATAGGTATATTCTCCTGCAGTGGGACGAAAGGGGTTATCAAATCGCGTATATTCACAAGTAACGGTAACAAAACAATTGAACTTGCAGGTGTTTCTTATGTCCTGCGAATCATTCTTATCAAAAATTCGCTCAGATGCCAATCCATCCTCGCCACCATGCCCAAAATAATTGACCACCAAGGCTCCAACTTCCACAGCGTCTTTAATGGCTTTGTTTACAGATGGATAACGTTCGCCACTTGCAGAAGCTTCCTGTTGAAAGGCGTCAGAATGAATTTTTACCACATTTAGAAATGGTTTTTCCGCGGAAATGTTACGACCAATCTCATCGGTAGTTTCCTGTAAAATGCGCTCCCAATCCTGATCAACATCATCGGAAATCACGACAATATTATTTCTCCAGTTGCCATAGGATTCATCTTGATAATATAACTCAATCTTATCCACCATTTCTTTGGCGCGTTGCGGGGTCTCTACCAAAATTCGTCCTACAGCAATATCTAATTTGTTTGAAGTTCCCATATCACCCTCATTTTCATCCATCATCCCATAAAAATCGTCAGAAACGAAAGCATTGGTCAAACTAAAACTTTCCACGGCATGCCATGCAGGAACAATATTGGTGTTGTTGGGAATTCTATCCTTATAATCAAAGGACGCATCGCCAAAAAGACACAAGTATTTCAATCTTTTATCTGGTGCACTCGCATTCTGATACACATAGCGCACTAAGTTTCTGATGGCTGCTACATCTTGATTGCCCGAACTGAATTCCGTGTATATTTCATTGAGCGCCACAACTTTTACATTGAGATTATTTTGAACCCTATTGATTTGTGCTAAGCGTTCGGCTTGAGAAAGGAGATTATTTGGTGAGATGATGATATAGTCCACATCCCTGAACTGCCCTTGTTCATCTTTAAAAATAGTGCCTTTAATATTTTGATTACTAACACTCGTCTTACTATCCCTTTTGGGCTCATAATAATCTGAGGGCGTTACTGCCAGGTATTTTTTGGGAATTCCTGAAACGGATTTAAAGTTTAGTGTTGAACTCCTATCGGGATTTTCCACACTGGTCACATCATATTTATTACTAATATCCCAAATTTCTGAAACTGAAGCGGCATTAGTCATACGATACTCCACAATACCCGGAGTGCTTGCCACCTTATTGTTTTTAAAAATAAGTTGTTTACCTTCAAAAACCAATCCTCGCGTGGCCTCAATGGAGATATAATCCAAATAGCCATAAGAGTTTGGGTTTCCGGAATTATTAAATTTTAAACTGACAATAACGTCAGGCGAACTTAACATGACATTACCATTAAAAGACCTTCCATTGGCCAAAACAGATGAATTGATTGGCGTGAACCCAAAATTTGTCACTACATTCGAATTGACCTTAACCTCCATGTTTGTAGGCCCTTCAGAGGTTGATGCAGCATAAACCTTAAAATGGGCTGGTTCGGTCGTCATAAGATTTGGGAATTTAAATTCAAACTTCTGTTCATTTTCGATATCAAACCTTTCGCCAAACCATCGTCTTCCCAAACGTACAATATTGACATTATCAACTTCATGAAATTGATAATCCTGAAAGGTATTGACCACATACGTTGCAGGCCCAGCAGGCTGTGACAGCTTTTGCATACGTTTACCTAAGCCACCACTCACATTGACATAATAATAACTCTTATCGGTAAACACGTTAAGATTCGTGTTACTATCTTCACTAAACCCCGTTGTTCCTTCAGCATAGAATAAGATATAGTCGTCATTATTGAAAACGCCGTCTTCTTCGCCTATAAATGTCACGGCATTTTCAGTAAGATCAATCGGATAAGGCTCTGAATTTGGCAGTGGCAACATTGCACCGCCATTACCATAAATTTTTATGGTACGTGGATCTACAGAACTTGTGTTGACACCAAGTGAATTCAAAAAACTCTTGGTCAATTTAAAGACACCTGATTTGTCCACATAAAAGCGGTACCAAGTTCCTGAATTGAGCACTGAATTACTTATCGCGTTGGTTCGATTGGCATAACTGTTAGGACTTCGATTGGCCAAAGTATTATATAAGATCGTAAACGAAGTGATTTTCTTGTAAATTCCATTCTCCTTAATAATAGGAGTCAATTCCAAGTAGGCATTGGTCTTTTCCCTAGCGATCGTATTCTCAAAAAGCAACTGTGGTGTTGTTGGAATGGTTTCCTCAGGAACGGATTTCAATTCATCGGCTGAAATTACGGCATAGGAAACGTTAGAAAGTATGACCGAATTTTTATTGATATTTCCATCAGAAACCCATTCGGCAAAAAACTTTAGTCCGGAGCGCATGTCAAAACTAAAATGGTCTTTATCAAAAGACGGCACCGTTATAGATGAGGAGCCTGTTTCCAACACCATAGCTCCGTTCCATTTAATGTCAAACCGCTTCTCTTGGCCAAGACTTGTCGCTGATATTAAAACAAAAAATAATAGTAACTTTATTCTCATGAGCCTGTATTGATCTTTATCAAAAAAACACCTCAATTTCATTCCTTGCCTGCAACGTAACCCTCTAAATATATGGAAATAATAACGGTTGCTCATGGTTGTTATTATGAGATTTCTAGTTTTTATCCAAAACTACAACAATATTTAATTTCTTACGTCGTTATTAAAACATCAAATACATCGACGAAATCGCCAAAAATCCGACGTGATGTCCAAAAAAAGGGATGAAATGCAACATTTTTTGCATCTATTTGGAAAAAACGCTTGTTCGTTTCTCTTTAATTACTATATTGCGTCACTAAATTTAATCAACTTACTTAAAAAGTATGGCTATGAAAGACATCATTAATATAAGGATTGCATTTGCCCTAATGCTCTCTTTAGCAATGGTTGGGTGTAAAAGGTCTTCTTCATCAAACCAATCCAGAGCTACTGGATGGAAAATCAATGATAAGAATGGAGGCTTTCAATACAACACCAGTTTTAAAGAACAAGAAACCTCTCCGGGTTTAGTTTTTGTTGAAGGTGGTACCTTTACCATGGGCAAAGTGCAGGATGACCCAATGCATGATTGGAACAACACCCCGAGCCAACAGCACATTCAGTCCTTTTATATGGATGAAAGTGAGGTTACCAACAAAATGTACTTAGAGTATTTGGATTGGATCAAGCGTGTATATCCGCCAGATGATCCTAATTTCAAATTGATCTATCAAAGTGCTTTACCAGACACCTTAGTTTGGAGAAACCGTCTTGGTTATAGCGAAATGATGACTGAAAACTATTTGCGTCACCCAGGTTATGGTGAATACCCTGTGGTTGGTGTAAGTTGGATTCAAGCAGTTGATTTTGCGAGCTGGAGAACAGATAGAGTTAACGAATTGTATTTGGAGAAAGGTGGCTATTTAAAACGAGATGCACGTATAACAGATGTGAATGCCGATGCTAATTTCAATACAGATACATATATCAATTCACCTAGCTCAACTTACGGTGGCAACGCTGAAATCCTTGAGGGTGGCAGAAAAAGACGACAAACTGATGCTGAAGGCAATCCTATTAATGTCTATGCAAAAAGAGAATCTGGAATTATATCTCCAGAATACCGTTTACCTTCTGAAGCCGAATGGGAATATGCAGCCCTTGGCTTGAATGAATTAAGAAACTACAACACCATTCGTGGTAGAAAAAAATACCCTTGGAGTGGCCAATACACACGTTCTGGAAAAAGACAGACTAGAGGTGATCAATTAGCAAACTTCAAGCAAAGCAAAGGTGATTACGGCGGAATTTCAGGTTGGTCTGATGATGGCGCTGATATCACAAATAAAGTAAAATCCTATTTGCCCAACGATTTTGGAATTTATGACATGGCCGGAAACGTTGCCGAATGGGTTGCCGATGTTTACAGACCGATTGTTGATGATGAGTTTAACGATTTCAACTACTTCCGTGGTAACGTTTACACTAAAAACGCAATCAACGAAGATGGTACCGTAAAAGTGGTCACTGCTGAAGATATTGTTTATGATACTTTAAGCAACGGAAAAGTTGTTCCGAGAAATCTACCAGGAACTATTTTGCAAGTGCCTATCAGTGCTGATGATGCTTACCTAAGAACGAACTTTGACACAAGTGATAACAGAAACTTTAGAGATGGCGACAGAAAATCATCACGTAACTACAGTGATAATTTTGATGACGTGGAAGCCAAAACTAACGTTTCTAGCACCAGACAGATGTACAATTCTCCAAAACATCAAGTAACTACCGATTCAACTGGAGCAATTGTTAAATTATATGACAAATCGAATGACAGAACTTCTTTAATCAATGATAACGTAAGAGTTTATAAAGGTGGTTCTTGGAAAGACAGAGTTTATTGGATTGATCCAGCACAACGTCGTTACTTCCCACAGGATATGGCCACTGACTATATTGGTTTTCGATGCGCAATGTCAAGAGTAGGTTCAAAATCAAAAAGTTCAAATAAAACAAGACACTAGTTTTTAAATTACTAAAAATCATAAAAGTCCTAACGCTGAGTTAGGACTTTTTTATTACATTTATTTCATGATTACAGAAACACTTTACCAGCATTTTAAAAAATGCACTGTGGTTTGCACCGACACAAGAAAAATTGAAAAAGACTGTCTTTTTTTCGCACTTAAAGGAGAAAATTTCAACGGCAATCAATTTGCAAGTAACGCCTTAACCTCTGGGGCGAAATACTGTGTAGTTGATGAAAAACAGTATGCCACAGATGACCGGTATATATTAGTTGACAACGTTTTGGAAGCTTTACAAGAGCTTGCCACTTTTCATAGAAACCAATTGAACACTCCTATTATTGCCCTTACTGGAAGTAACGGAAAAACCACTACCAAAGAATTAATTAATGCTGTATTGTCCAAAAAACATAAAACGACGGCAACCCAAGGCAACTTAAATAATCATATAGGCGTCCCTTTGACCCTACTACAAATGAACGAAACCACCGAAATTGGCATTGTGGAAATGGGCGCCAATCATCCGAAAGAAATTGAATTGTTATGTAAGATTGCGCAGCCAGATTATGGCTTAATCACCAATTTTGGCAAAGCGCATCTTGAAGGTTTCGGCAGTATAGAAGGTGTCATCAAAGCAAAATCAGAATTGTATGATTACTTGAAAACACATCAAAAAACCATCTTTGTTAATGAAAATGATCCCCTTCAAGTTATACGGACCGAAGGTTACGATCAGGTTTATACCTTCGGATTGCTGACTTCCGCCAATACCATGTTGGAAATTATCGACACGCAACCCTACGTGACGCTACGTTATAATGACTCGGTAATTAAAAGTCAACTTACGGGCAACTATAACTTTAATAACATTTCCGTCGCTATTGCCATTGGTTCTTATTTCAAAGTGGATCCTAAAGACATCAAAAGTGCCATTGAAAATTACACTCCAACCAATAACCGATCACAAATTTTAGAGAAAGGCAGCAATACCATAATTATGGATGCCTATAACGCCAATCCAACGAGTATGCTGGCCGCTCTAGAAAATTTCAAACAACTACATCAAGAGCGTAAAACGATTTTTTTAGGTGATATGTTTGAACTGGGCCAGACAGCCGAAAGCGAACATCAGTTTATTGTAGATTATCTTGAAAAAAACGACTTTGGAAAAGTCTATCTGATTGGAAAGAATTTTTTCAAAACGAAAGTCAATCTCGAAAAAATCAAAAAGTTTGAGACTTTCGACGATGTAAAATTTAATCTTAAAAACCATCCGGTTAAGAATTCATTTTTGCTGATCAAAGGCTCTCGAGGGATGGCTTTGGAACGGATTATAGAGCTTTTGTAATAAAAGACATCGCCTTCCATCCCAATCCATATCAAAAGATGCTAAAGCTTTTGAGTTTTCACTCCAAAAGAAAATTAAAGCCTTAGCGTTGAAAATTTGAACGGTAATGGAATCGATAATTACAAAATTTACATAAAACAGAGCGATTATTCATCTGACAGAATTCCAGCAAGATTTTTCCTCTTCATTGTATAAAATTCCATATCTTTAGGTGATAACAAACCCCCTATAAAACACTTAAAGGCTTCCTATGGAACATTTTCTTTATCATATAAAATGGAGAGGGAAGCTTCTGAGTGATGCGGTTTAGGCCATAATAAAGGTAATTTGATTGAGCATCTAGTCGCGTTAAGAGAATCATTTTTTGGTTCCAGCACTATAAGGCTTCCGTTAAACTCCTCGTTAAAAACTGCGGACGACTTCAAAGAAAAAGAGCACACTAACGAGAACGAACAGCCCTAAAATAAATATCTCATAGTTTCAGACGCAAGTGAAGGTATTAATTTCTATGGTAAATTTGGACAAAAGAAGGTCATATAAGTAAGGTAACCAATTTGCAGCTGAAGTGACAATTTAGATTACCTTAACATAAGGATCAGTCTAGGCGCAAAGAGTCTTCTTTGGTTCTGACACAAGATATTTAATTGTTCCAAATGTATTTTTGGTATTTTATGTAAATTAAAAAAGATCTCCTGCTTAGAGGGATTCAATTAACTGGCAAAATTAATATCATGAACATTACAAAAATTTCTTTTAAGATCAAAGAGCGTCTCGATGGTTCAAAAATAACTGAGCATTATATTGACATCAAAGATCATATTGAGTCTAATAAAGACCTTTCCTCAATAGCTTTGGACCATTTACTCTTACATGTTAAGAAAAATGTCCCATATTATCGAGCTAATGATTTCGAAAACCTGAACCACTTCCCTATAGTTAATAAGTCTATAATAAGATCAAATTTTACAGAATTCAGAGCCATCAATTTTAGAGAAAGAGACTTAATTAAAATGACAACATCCGGTTCAACGGGAACCCCCTTTACAATTTATCAGGATAAAAATAAAAAATCACGAAATTATGCAGACGCTCTCTATTTTGGAAATAAAGGTGGCTATCATTTAGGAAATAAATTGGTTTACTTAAAGATCTGGCTTAAGGATAAGATGCACCATTCTTTGCAATATAAATTGCAAAATATTTCGACAATAGATGTTAAGAATTTGACGGACGCAAAGATTAAAAAATTAATAAAGGAATTTAAAAACAAATCACACGAAGTCCATTCCGTTTTAGGTTATGTTTCAGCCTTAGAGCAAATTATTAGATATTGCGAAAAGCATCATATAAATGATTTGCACTGTAAATTTTCAGGAGTAATTACTATGGCAGAAGGACTTTCTAGTGTGACGCGTGGGAAACTTCAAAAATTATTTAAATGTCAAGTTGTTTCGAGGTATAGCAATTTAGAAAATGGTATTATCGCTCAACAAGAAATTGATAGTGACGACTTCCTAGTAAATACTGCTAGTTATTTTGTCGAAATTTTCCATCCAGAGCATGATGAACCGATTGAAGATGGCTACCTCGGCCGTATTGTTTTAACAGATCTATACAATTTCGCGACGCCTATAATTAGGTACGATACCGGAGATATGGGTATTAAAGTTAAGCGCGATGGAAAAACTTTTCTCACCACTGTTGAAGGTCGTAAGGCAGACATTATATTTAATACCTCTGGAGAAATAACATCTACATACATCGTTCCTACCACCATTTGGAACTATTTGGAAATAGAACAATTTCAACTGCTACAAGTTGGCGAAAAATCTTATGTATTTAAAATCAACTGCCCTAGAGGTTTTACAAAAGAGAAACAATTAGTGAACGAATTTAAAGCCCATTTAGGAATGGACGCAGAATTTAAATTCATTTACGTTGATGGTATCCCTTTATTGAATTCCGGCAAACACAGGCAAACTGTAAATTTGCATGTGAAAAACTCAGATTAAAAAAGGGTTATTGGTTCTTTTATTGATTTTTCCCATTAATTTTTCAGCACCTAGATTTGAAATCTATAAATTTTTTGAAGATGCGTTCCTAAGATGCCGTTACCCCTTTTCTCATCACTGCTCTTTCGCTTTTTTAACAATTGCTTTAAGCCGTTCTTTCCGAAGTTCCTTTTCAGCTTTTTTCTTATTTATTTTTCGATTAAGAAGTTTCGTGTGCTTGGCCTTATTCTTGGTGTTTTTTTGACCTTTGGGTTTCGCCATGGGAGTATATTTAAGGGATTTGATCCGATTTACATTTTTAGGTTTTTGGGTTTAACCCTTATTCGTTTGGCTCAATATGAATGAGCACGTGTCCTAAGCTCGGTATTTGTTTTCGTAAATAATCTTTTAATTGATGTGCAATATCGTGTCCGGCTTTTACCGAAATTTCGCCATCCACAATGGCGTGCAAATCCACATTAAATTTCATACCCGCTTTTCGAACAAAACATTTTTCTGTACCCATAACGCCCTGTACTTCGATGGATTTTTCCCTAATTTCCATGATTAGGTCATCATAAAGCTGTTCATCCATAACCTCGCCTAAAGCTGGTCTTAAAATTAAGTAGCTATTAAATAAGATAAAGCCCGAAGCAAATAAAGCGGCCCAATCATCGGCGTTTTCATAACCTTTCCCAAATATGATGGCAATAGAAATTCCTATAAAAGCCATGACCGACGTTATGGCATCACTTCTATGATGCCAAGCATCAGCCTTAAGTGAAGAGCTCTTTGTTTGTTTACTTTTCTTAATAACAATTTGAAATGACAGTTCTTTCCAAACAATGATAAGCCCCAACACAATCAAAGTCCAAGATTCTGGGGTTTCATGAGGCGTTTGAATGTTTTGAATACTTGTATAGGCTATTATTGTTGCAGAAACAACAAGAAAGGCAACCACAGCAAATGTAATTAACGGTTCAATTTTCCCATGTCCATAGGGATGGTTGTCATCCGCTGGCCGTTTGGCATATTTAAAACCTATTAAAACTAATAGTGAAGCAAAAATATCTGTTGTCGATTCAATGGCATCGGCAATTAGGGCGTAAGAATTACCAAAAAATCCCGCAAGTCCTTTTATTATGGCTAACACAGTATTTCCAATGATACTGAAATAAGTGGTGCGTATGGCCGTTTGCTCGTTTTTCATTCTGTTTTTTGGATGCCTAATATCTTTTTGTGTCTAGCGATATTTTATAACCGACGCTCATTTAAAAATATAACAGCTTGATAAAAATTAAATCTTAGTGGAACCTTCAAGACCTGTGAGAATTTATAAAAAGCTTTCCGCTAATTTTTAGATGATAAAGATAAATCTTTTTAGGATGTAATGAGAGAGGTTTTTAGGTATATTGCTTCTTGCAAACCGGCAAGTCTCGCGGCTTGGGCTTTACTGAAGTTCAATTATTTGGATTAACTACGTTGTTCCAGATCAAGACCGCTTCTGAAAATAAAATCCCGTGCGCTGAGCAGTGCACTGCGATTTTTGTTTCCTGCAAACCTTCAAGTCTCGTGGCATTGAGTTTTACTGAAGTTCAATTATTTGAATTGGCTGCGCTGTTCCAGATCAAGATGGCTTCCGCAAATAGAATCCCGTGCACTTAGCAGCGCACTGCGATTTTTGTTTCCTGCAAACCTTCAAGTCTCGTGGCATTGAGTTTTACTGAAGTTCAATTATTTGAATTGGCTGCGCTGTTCCAGATCAAGATGGCTTCTGCATATAGAATCCCTTGCGCTTAGCAGCGCACTACGATTTTTGTTTCCTGCAAACCTACAAGTCTCGTGGCATTGAGTTTTACAGGAATTCCATTATTTGGATTAGCTGGGCTGTTCCAGATCAAGATGGCTTCTGCAAATAGAATCCCAAAGTGCTGAAAAAGCACTTTGGATTTTTGTTTTCTGCAAATCTTCAAGTCTGACAATTGATTTCAATTATAATTTAAGCAATGGATTAACTGCGTTGATCCAGATTAAGATCCCTTTTGCAAATAGAATCCCGCGCGCTTAGCAGCGCACTACGGATTTTTGTTTCCTGCAAACCTTCAAGTCTGCGACTTGGGTTTTCCGGAAACAAAAATCCCAATGTCTTCAACATTGGGATTCTGCTTGATGTGGTCCATACTGGATTCGAACCAGTGACTTCCACGTTGTCGACGTGACACTCTGAACCAGCTGAGTTAATGGACCGGCTACTTATAAAAAAAGTCCATACAATGTATGAACTTTTGTGGGCGATGAGGGGTTCGAACC
>NZ_JBDSLS010000064.1:0-2889 GCF_039916245.1 Gelidibacter sp. | reverse complement strand
TTATATTGGATTGGGTCCTTTCAGATTTACCGCAACCAAAGAGCATTTGCCAACCATTTTAGGTTTATCGGGGTATTCTGCTATTATGGACGTTTTAGATACCAAAACACCAATTATAGGCGTTGGCGGGATTACTACAGATGATGTTGCAGACATCTTAGCAACAGGTATTTCTGGATTAGCTGTTTCTGGAGCGATTACACGCGATTTTAATAGTATAAAACTATTTAATCAACTGCTAAAGGCGTCTTCTACAGAAGAGAAAAGACATACGTTTGAGTAGTAATAAGTATTGATAATTAAGTATTAAGAACGTAAGTTTCTCTCGCAGAGACGCGGAGGCGCAAAGTTTTGATGAGTCAAATATTAAAAAAATGATTTGTCAATAAGCTAAAAACATCAGTGAAAATCAGCAGAAATCAGTGTCATCTGCGTTCTATAGTATCTATCGCAAGGACGCGGAGACGCAAAGCTCTAATATAAGTTTAAATCATCAGCGAAAATCAGCACAGATCAGCGTCATCTGCGTTTTGTACATACAGCTTCCCTCCTACACTTTAATATAAATCACTTTTACGTTAGCATTGAATAGTCATTTGACATATTCGCAAGAGATCAAGCAATAATTTTATAACTAAGCGTTCGCAATCTTATTGTAAACACTCGATTTATAAATCGCTCTTAAAAAAAAGAATGAACATCCATTCTTTCGTATCTTTAGGATAGAGTTTTTCTAAAAAACGAAGTGCCTTTCATGTAGAATTATCAGATCTATTCGAACGCCATCAATCTGCTGGAGCTCTATAAAAACCTATACATTATGAATTCATCTAATACTTAAAAATTATGATAAAGTCCATTGTACTAAAAAACAGACCTAAAGGAAAACCAAGCCTTTCAGATTTCGAATTTATAACCGAAGATTTGAATCTTACCATAAATCCAGGCGAACTTCTTTTAGAAACAGCCTATGTTTCAGTCGATCCGTATTTAAGAGGACGCATGAGCGACGCCAAATCTTATGTGCCACCTTTTGAACTTAACAAGCCAATTCACTCTGGCGTTATTGCGGAAGTGTTGGAATCCAAAAATGAAAAATTTAAAGAAGGTGATTTTGTTTCTGGTATGTTAGATTGGAAAACGGAACAAGTTTCAAACGGTGATGGCTTATTAAAAGTCGATCCAGAAAAGGCTTCTTTAAGTGCGTATTTAGGAATCTTAGGAATGACCGGTTTAACTGCATACTGTGGATTGACGCAAATCGGTAAACCCGTGGCAGGAGAAACCCTTGTGGTATCTGGAGCTGCTGGTGCGGTAGGATCTGTGGTTGGACAAATAGGAAAAATCCTCGGACTTAGAGTGATTGGCATTGCTGGTTCCGACGAAAAAGTTGCCCTGTTAAAATCTAAATTCGGATTTGATGAAGCTATTAATTACAATACCAGTAAAAATATCAGCGCCGATATTGCCAAAGCGGCACCAAACGGCGTGGACATTTATTATGATAACGTTGGCGGACCGATCTCTGATGCCGTTTTATTTAACATCAATAAATTCGCAAGAATGATCATCTGTGGCGCCATCTCAGTATATAATAATACAGAATTACCCAAAGGTTTGAGTGTACAGCCTTTTCTAGTGAAAAATAGTACGTTGATGCAAGGCTTTATCGTCTCCAATTATGCCGATAAATTTCCTGAAGCCATGAAACATTTAACTAACTGGTTAGCAGAATGTAAATTGACCTACACTGAAACCATTGTTGAATGTTTTGATAACATCCCAAATGCTTTTATCGATTTATTTGAAGGCAAGAACAAAGGAAAAATGATTGTGAAAATTTAATTATAAAAAAGAAAAGACATGAAAATATTATTTGTATTAACATCTCACGATACCTTAGGAGATACAGGAAAGAAAACAGGATTTTGGGTTGAAGAATTTGCAAGTCCCTATTACACTTTATTAGATAAAGGCGCTCATATTACCCTTGCTACGCCAAAAGGTGGCGCTGCACCTATTGATCCAAGTAGCGCTACGCCAGATGCTGCAACAGAAGCAACTAAGCGTTTCAACGAAGACGCTGAAGCCAAGGCATTAATAGCGAACACCAAAGTATTGGCAGATATGAATCCCGACGATTTTGATGCCGTATTTTATCCAGGTGGACACGGGCCTTTATGGGATTTAGCAAACGACAAAAATTCGATTGCCTTGATCGAGAAGTTCAATAGCCAAAACAAACCTATTGCTTTTGTTTGTCACGCTCCAGCAGCCTTAAAAGGGGTTAAAGGCACTGATGAAAATCCATTAGTGAAAGGTAAAAAAGTGACTGGATTTTCTAATAAAGAAGAAGCTGCGGTCGGATTAACGGAAGTTGTGCCTTTATTAGTCGAAGATATGCTCATTGAGAATGGTGCTTTTTATTCCAATGTTGATAATTGGCACCCTTATGTCATTCAAGACGGCAATTTAATCACAGGTCAAAATCCAGCTTCTTCTGAGTTGGTTGCCGAAAAATTATTGGAGAACTTGAAATAATTTAAAATTACAACTATTTAAAAGGCTGTTCGATATGGGCAGCCTTTTTCCGTTTTAAACATCCTTTAAAAGCAGGCTTTCCATTGGAATTTGAAATTTACATTTTGGAATTTCATTAGTAATGCACTCTAGTTTTTTACCTATATTGTAAAAAACTTCAACAGTTCCACAATAGCCACGAATTTATGAATATTACCGACTTCCTAAGCACTTTAGTCCCATTCACAACAGAAGAATTAAACGACATCATTTCTCATTTCAAGAAGGAATCTGTGGCAAAAAATCAGATTTTAGTTCCTCAAGGCGAAGTCTGTAAATCCCTCTATTTTGTTGAACAAGGCATGGGCA
>NZ_JBDSLS010000063.1:0-2863 GCF_039916245.1 Gelidibacter sp. | reverse complement strand
GTGGAACCACGAAGGAAAAAACGACCAATCTTATCAAGGAATTTAGAAAAACAGTTCCAGAAATGACAATCAGAACCACCTTAATCGTTGGTTATCCTGGAGAAACTGATGAAGATTTTCAGGAATTGAAACAATGGGTTTCGGACATGCGTTTCGAACGTTTGGGCTGTTTTACCTATTCGCATGAAGAAAATACACATGCCTTTAATTTGGAAGATGATGTGCCAGAAGAAGTCAAAATCCAACGCGCCAATGAGATTATGGAACTCCAGTCGCAAATTTCTTGGGAATTGAACCAAACCAAACTAGGACAAACTTTTAAAGTCGTTATTGATAGAAAAGAAGGCGAATATTTTGTTGGCCGTACCGAATTTGACTCTCCAGATGTCGATAACGAAGTGCTTATTGATGCCTCGAAAATCTATTTGAAAACTGGCGAATTCGCCACGGTAAAAATTACTGAAGCTGAAGATTTCGATCTTTACGCTGAAGTCGTAACGTCTTAAGCGTTATTGCTCGTACAGCTTTAAAATATACTACATAAAAAAGACCTGAATGCAAAAGTTGTGCACTCAGGTCTTTTTTATATCATCGAAGCACCTAATTCGTGTACCTTCTACTTGAACAAAAACTCCGATAGTCTGGCAATTGGCAGAGTGTTATTGTGCTAAAATCAATTTTCATTAATTTTAGATAGACTGTTTTTGGCCACATCTAAAGCTCTGAGTATCGGTTTCTTTTTAAGTTTGTGCCTACTCATGCGTTTTAAAATGTTGGCTAGCACTTTTACTGCTTCAGTAATATGGGGGCCTTTGTTAAGCATGACACATTCGGCTTGACCACTTATAGTAGCATCCGAAATTTCTGCTCTTGTGGCTATTCCTTTTTTGGCTAAATTATCTAATACCTGTGTCGCCCATATCACTGGTATATGTGCTGCTTCACACAAAAGTAGGATTTGATCTTGCACCTCTGAAATTCGATCAAAACCTACTTCTACAGCAAGATCGCCCCTTGCAATCATGACGCCGATATTCCTATTTTTCATGGCTTCAAAAAGAATTAGAGGTAGGTTTTCAAAAGCTTCCTTATTTTCTATTTTGAATACAACGCCACAGGAAGTGTTGTCTAATTTATCAAGTTCATTATAAAGTTGGGTAACATCAGCGGCCTTTCTGACAAAAGAATAGCCGAGCATATCCGCATGTTTACTTACAAAAGGAAGCAATTCAATGTCATCAGGAGTCAAGGAAGGTAAGGTAAGAGAAGTGTCAGGAAGGTTAATGCCCTTGTCCAGTTTCAGTGATGTTTTATGTGCCTTTTTTATTAGAATACGAATCTTGTCAGTAGTTTTAGAAACTGCGACTGCTTCTATGGCACCATCATCAAAAAATACTCTATGTCCTATCTCAAGATCATCTATAATTTGTGATAGTGTTACGGTTATTTGTGGGAGTTCATTTGTGTTATCAGCAAGCACCATTGTGTTGAGATTATCTTCCTTTTTAAGATACATGAAATCTCCATCCAGTACATTCAGGCTACTTTTAGTTTTCCATTTTTCGTCTTTTTTATTATGGGAAAAAATCTCGGCAATCCTAATTTTAGGGCCTGGTAAATCCATGTATATTTTAACAGGCTGTTCCAATGTTTCACTTACAGCATGTATATTAGTCAGCATTTTTTTCCATAAAGACACGTCACCATGACTAAGATTTATACGGGCTATGTTCATTCCCGATTGTATCAAGTCTTTCAATAATTCTGAATTGTCAGCAGCTTCGTCTGGCATAGTAACCATAATCTCAGTAGAATGTGCTTTCTTATTAGATTTAAAAAGGGCGTTGACATGTTCCTGCAAAAGCTTTTGACTCCCAAAATAGCCAATGGTAGTGATGTTTTGGTCTTTTTCCCATGAGATACCTCGAAGCAGTTTTATCAACATTAGGGCGTTTGAAACGTTTGAAAGGGTGTAGCCTGCACCGCTGCCCAATGACGATATTCCAAGTTCGGACAGGTATCCCTGTATTTTTCGGATATCCATGCTTCTAAGTACCAGGTATCTATATAAATTAATGGCGCTTTCGGCGTAGCGTGGGTCAACAGTGAGATTAGTATTGTTTTCAGGGCTATGGCTTAAAAGCGACTCGTAAATCTTTTCAAGTCCTTTCTCTAGTTTTTTCAGATTCATCAAATTTTTTTCGTTATAAAATGTTCTCGCCTTACTGACCATAAGGCGAGAACCAATTTAAACATTCTAGGCCTTAAAATCAATAATTTAAATCATGTTTTGACTGCTTTATTATGTTATAGATTGAAATTTATGAACACCGAAGTGTACTTATGTCTCCTATTTTATTTCCCGCAGATTTCTTAAATCTGTTCTCAGATATCTTCAGTTATATGACAAAAAACGGATATGTATAATTTACATTACTAATAATTTGGAAGCGATAGAAAAGTAAATCAATACACCACAAATATCACAAAGACTTGTAACCAATGGCGCACTCGCCGTAGCGGCGTCTATTTTTAACTTGGTAAATATAAAGGGTAAAATCAATCCAATTAAACTGCCTAGCATCACGTTTAAAACCATAGCAATACAAACCACTACAATGATTTCTGGAGCCCTAAAGCTTGCGACTAGCGCGATACTTGCTGCCATAGTTATTCCTAATAAGAAGGACACTAAAAGTTCTCTTCCAATTAATTTATACCAGTCGGAGATTTGAATTTCGCCCAAGGCTAAATAACGAATCATAAGGGTGGCCGATTGCGAACCTGCATTACCACCACTATCAATCAGTAAGGGTAAAAAGAATACCAAGGCAACGAAGGATTGAATAATATCTTCAAAACC
>NZ_JBDSLS010000062.1:0-5167 GCF_039916245.1 Gelidibacter sp. | reverse complement strand
TGAAATTTTGATATTTACTCCGCTAAAAGTTCATCTATAAAACTTTCAAACTCATTCTTAAAATCAATATAATCCTTACCGGTTGCTGGTCCACTAAAACCCGTGTGAATCTTTCGAACCTTTCCAGCTTTATCAATAAAAATAGTGGTCGGATAAGATAGGATATGATTCAACATCGGCAATTTCTTTTGAGCATCAATCTTATTTGAAGTTCCATATTGCGCCAACAAGATCGGGTATTCGATGCCTATTCTATTTTTTAATTCTGCGATACTCTTAAATGCTTTTGCTTCTGTTTTCGCATATTCAAAGGCCAGAGCCACAAATTCAATATCCTTATCGGAATTGTTATTATAGTATTCAGAAAAATATTTCGTTTCATCCAAACAGTTCGGACACCAAGTGCCCATAATCTGAACAACCACGACTTTATCTTTAAATTGCGGGTCGTTTAAAGACACCATCGTACTATCTGCTTGTGGAAAACTGAATTCTAAACGCTTATAACCTTCTTTTAAAAAAGTAAGCGTGTTGGCATCAGGCAACTCAAAAAGATCATTTCGGTTGGCTTCAAACGGCTCGGCATAGGTGTTCCCCGAAAAAAAAGTACCACTCATTGTGCTATCCGTCACAGTAGCCACGAACAAATAAGCATGCGAGCCATCAAAGGTTGATAATTTAAGTTGATTGTCATTTACAACGCCTTCCAAGTATCGATAATCGCCTGTTTTGGTCTGAAAAGTACCCGTGACCTTTTGCCCTTTTTGTTCAAAAACGCCCTTCGCCAGGTATTTTTTTTCATCAGAATCAGCACTAAACAACACTTCCCAACTGCCGGAAACATCAGTCGCTGCAGGGTCCGTCAACTTGAAGCGTGCATTGGAATTATAAAAAGCTTTAAAAGGCAATCTCGACCCAAAGCTTTCATTGAAAAAACTGCCAATCATCCCATCTTCAGTTAGCTTAACCACAATATAGCCCTCAAAAACAGGCATCTTAATGTAAACCGAATCATTCTTATAGGTAATATCATTCACTAAAATAACTTCGTCCGCATTAAATATCTTTAAGGCCTTATCAGAAGTCACTTCAAAATTGAAAGGAATATGTTCCTGCCCATTCACATCCAGCTGACCCAAATACATACCATGCAGCATTTTCTTTGAGGTATCTCTATTACAGGATAAAAATAAAAAAACAAGTATAATGACGGACAGGTGCTTCATAGCGAATATGGGACTTTTTAGGTTAGTAAAAATAAGGCTAAAAAACATTGAAAATAAAATTATATACCATTTCTATAACTATATACTATTATTATCTTTACCCCGAATTTAAAATAAGTCGGACGCTAGGCCGAATAACGCGGATTCAGATTGCAAAACATTGAATAAAATATAGCTATAGCTTAATACTCTAAAAATGAAGATTTCTTATAATTGGTTAAAACAGTTTGTAAACATTGATTGGACTCCTGAACAAACCGGCGAATTACTTACCGACCTAGGTCTTGAAGTTGAAGGCATCCACACTTTTCAATCTGTAAAAGGCGGATTGGAAGGCATTGTAGTTGGCGAAGTTTTGACCTGTGTACAACATCCCAATGCGGACCGTCTTAAAGTTACGACCGTGAACATTGGATTGGACACACCCTTACAAATTGTTTGTGGCGCACCAAATGTAGCCGCTGGCCAAAAGGTACCGGTTGCGACCATAGGAACCACTTTATATACTGCAGAAGGTGAAGCTTGGACCATCAAAAAAGGAAAAATTAGAGGCGAAGAAAGCCATGGAATGATTTGCTCTGAAGACGAATTAGGTCTTGGAACTTCTCATGATGGTATTTTGGTTTTGGACAATGAACTTGCCGTGGGCACATTACTTTCGAAAATTTATGAAGTTGAAAACGATAAGGTTTTTGAAATCGGTCTCACGCCAAACAGAGCGGATGCCATGAGCCATTTTGGTACGGCCAGAGATCTTAAAGCTGGACTTTTACAACAAAAAAATCACGTCGAACTTATCACGCCTTCCGTAAGCGCTTTTAGAGTAGACAATACCATTTCAAAAATTTTGGTCGATGTGCTCAACAAAGAATTGGCGCCTCGCTATTGTGGGCTTACCATTACAGACATCAAAGTTGGCCCATCACCTGCTTGGTTACAAAACCGTCTTAAAGCGATTGGGTTAACACCAAAAAACAATATTGTTGACGTTACCAATTATGTTCTACATGACCTGGGGCAGCCTTTGCACGCCTTTGATGCCAATAAAATTGAAGGTCACAAAGTCATTGTGAAAACCTTACCAAAAGGAACGAAGTTTAAAACTTTAGATGGTGTTGAACGTGAACTTCATGAAGAGGATTTAATGATTTGCGATGCTGTTAAACCAATGTGTATTGCCGGTGTGTTTGGTGGCGAACTTTCAGGAGTAACCGATCAAACGACAAGTATTTTCTTAGAAAGCGCCTATTTCAACCCAATATCGATTAGAAAATCAGCCAAAAGACATGGTCTAAATACCGATGCTTCCTTCCGCTTTGAACGTGGTGTCGACCCAAATATTACGGAGTACGCCTTAAAACGTGCAGCGCTATTGATTCAAGAAGTTGCTGGCGGATTGATTACCAGTAATATTGTAGATATCTATCCGAAAAAAATTGAAGATTTTCAGGTCCGCTTGTCCTTTGAAAATGCACAAAAGTTAATCGGCGAAGAAATCCCAACAGATATCATCAAGAGCATCCTGATGTCTTTAGATATTAAGGTTAACAATGTTACCGAAACAGGTTTGGGATTAACGGTTCCTGCTTATAGAAATGATGTGGTGCGTGAAGCCGATATTATTGAAGAAATTTTAAGAGTTTATGGGTACAACAACATCAAGTTTACCCAAAAACTAAATGCATCCATCTCTCCATCATCACGTTTTGAAGATTTCAAACTTCAAAATGTCGTTGGAAATCAATTGGTAAGCCAAGGTTTTTATGAGATTTTATCCAATTCCTTAACGACGCCAGCTTATACAAAATTAAGTGCGGATTTAAAGGAAGAGCATAATGTAACGATGCTCAATCCGTTGAGCAATGATTTAAGTGTAATGCGTCAAAGCTTGTTGTTCTCAGGGCTTGAAGCCGTCAGCAGAAATATCAACAGAAGACGCTCTGATTTAAAACTGTTTGAATTTGGCAAATCCTATCATAATCAGGACTCCAAATATGTTGAAAATAAACATTTAACGCTTTTTGTAACTGGAAATGAGAATGCAGAGCGCTGGAACTCCAATCCGAAACCCACTAATTTCTTTTACTTAAAAGGCGTTATTACCGCCGTTTTAGAACGCTTGGCCCTAGGTCAATTCACGGCATCTCCAATTCAAAACGATGCCTTTAGTGAAGGCATCAGTCTTCAAACTGGTAATAAGAGCTTAGTGGATTTTGGTCTGGTCAATAAAAAAATCATGAAGCATTTTGATATTTCTCAGGACGTATTGTTTGCTGATTTCAATTGGGACCATGTGATTGAAATGGTAAAACACAAAAACATTGACTTTAAGGAATTACCTAAATACCCAGCATCTCGACGCGATTTCGCCTTATTATTGGATGAAAACATCACTTTTGAAGCTATCGATACCATTGCCAATCAAACCGAAAAACGCTTACTAAAAAGTGTGGATTTATTTGATGTTTATCAAGGCAACACCCTTCCAGAAGGCAAAAAAAGTTATGCCGTGAGTTTTAAATTCCAGGATGAACACAGCACGCTTACCGACCAGCAGGTTGATAAAATCATGAAGAAATTGCAAACTAATTTTGAAGAGCAACTTGGCGCAGAGTTGAGATAGGTTTTTATATAAAGGTGATGGAAAATAGTCATAACATTTTTCACATGATCCTATAGAAAGCTCGTTTCAGAATTTAGGTCCGAAAACATTCTATTTTAATTAATAGGCAAACCCTCAAATAATCCTTAATTTTAACATTTCAAAATAAACACTTTTATATTATGGCAACTGTAACACTTAAAGGCAACCCAGTAACAACTTCTGGAGAACTTCCGAAAAAAAGAACGAACGCTCCCAACTTTAAATTAACAGCGACCGACCTCTCTTCAAGATCACTTCATGACTATTTGGGTCATAATGTGATTCTAAACATTTTTCCAAGTGTTGATACAGGTACTTGTGCACAATCGGTTAGATCTTTTAATCAAAAGGCAGCGCAACTCGACAATACCAAAGTGATTTGTATTTCTAAAGATTTGCCATTTGCATTCTCCCGTTTTTGTGCGGCCGAAGGCATTCACAACGTAGAGAGCCTCTCTGATTTTAGAGATGGTAATTTTGGCAAAAACTACGGCTTAACCATTATTGATGGACCTTTAGAAGGCTTACACTCAAGATGTGTAGTCGTTTTAAACGATAAAGCTGAAGTTATCTATACGGAACAAGTTTTTGAAATTACAGAGGAACCGAATTACGACGCCGCACTAGCATCGCTTTCATAGTCTTAATTTATGTCCCAAAAAAAAGATTCGTTACTGGTCAATCGCTTAAAAAGTATAGGTTGGGCCTATAAAGGTGCGCTAATTTTACTGCGAACGGAAGCGAGTATTAAAATTCAATTTGCGATTGCCATTCTGGTAACTATTGCTGGGTTTTACTTTGAAATCTCCACTACAGAATGGCTCTTTCAAGTCGCCATGATTGGTTTGGTCATGAGTATCGAAGGCGTCAACACGGCTATTGAAGCAATTGCCGACTTTGTTCATCCAGACCATCACGCCAGTATTGGTCATATTAAAGACGTGGCAGCAGGTGCCGTTTTTATCGCGGCAATTTCTGCAATTATTGTAGCGGCAGTCATTTATTATCCAAAGCTTTTTTAATACTAATTCGGTTAGGATTAACGTTAGTAATTTGTATTTTTGTTTCCTTAAGAAAACAGATAAACCTAGCTTATTTCAGTAATACAATTTTATAAAAAATAGATTTCCGTGGTCACGGAAGGTTCACATGGCGAAGAAGAAAACCAAAGCTAAAAGCAGTACTACAACACCTAAAACCAAAAAAACGTACCGAAACTTCGGGATCAAATTATCAAATCAGCAAAAACTCATTTTTGGTAGCTTGTTGGTAATTCTTGGTGCTTTGTTGTTTATTG
>NZ_JBDSLS010000061.1:0-3987 GCF_039916245.1 Gelidibacter sp. | reverse complement strand
CTTTAGGAATTCCTGAGCCCGAGTTAGCCACTGAGAGCATGATCATTTGTTTTGAATTGATCGGAGTCACGGTTAGCACAATATTACCTTCTTTGGGCGTAAATTTAAAGGCATTGGAGAGCAGGTTGTAAATCACGTGCTCTATTTTTTCCTTGTCATACCAAGCATCCGTTAAATCCTTAGGACAGATCACCGTAAAGTCTATGTTTTTTCGTCTGGCGAGCTCTTTAAATGATTGGGAAATTTCCTCAATATTTTTATAGAGATTGGATTTCGTGACCATCAGCCTTAATTTATCTAACTCCTTATTACGGACCAAAGTCAGTTCATAAGCTATTTTAGAAAGTCGTTTGGTGTTGTAGGCGATGATGTTAAGACGTTGTTTTAAAAGTAAATTTCCGTTCTTTTCAGCATTTCGTATCATGTCATCAATAGGGCCTAAAATTAAGGTTAGAGGCGTTTGGATTTCATGAGACATTTTTGCGAAAAAGTTCATTTTCATCTTATTCAGCTCATTTTCGTTTTTACGGCTGAGACGTTCAACGAGCAAATTCTTTTTTAAAGCGTACCAACGTCTGGCGCCATAAACCATCAAAGAAAAAAAGCAGAGGTATAGTATCCAGGCAATGGGTTTGTTCCAAAAGGGTTGTTCAATAACGATCGTGATGCTTTTTGTAGGGATGTCCCAAACGTTATCCCTGGTGCCAGCTTTAACTTCAAACGTATAGGTGCCAGCAGGGATATTGGTGTAGGTTGCCGAGCGTTCAAGATGGCTATTGATCCAATCTTTGTCAAAACCTTTGAGTCGATAGGCGTAAAAATGTTTTGGATATAAGATGTTGTCCAAAGCCGCAAAGCGAATGGAAAATGAAGATTCATTGTATTTTAAATTCAAGGACTGTACATTCTCAATTCCGGAGCTTACCTGTTCGGGCAATAAAACTTCAACGGGTTGGTTCAGCACCTTAATCATGTTGATTTGTAAAATGGGATGTGATTCTTTTTTATACAAATCTTTAGGGTAGAAATAATTAAGGCCTTTTGCGCCTCCAAAATATAACATGCCTTTATAATCCTTAAAGGCACTTCGTGACAAAAAATTATTGTCCTGAAGTCCGTCAGTTATATAGTAGGTTTTTATGATAGAGTCTCTCGTATTGAAGTTGACAATCCCGTTATTGGAGCTGATCCATAAATTGTCATTGCCGGTATTGATGACCGCGGCTAAATTGCGATTTGAAATACTCTTTAAATCCTCAAATGAAGAAAATATATTATTTTTTGTGTCGTATTTTAATAATTTCCCGCTATGGTCTATGAGCCATAAGCTATTATAAGTGCCTTCTGAAATATATTTTACGCCTTTTAGCCGATCTAAATTGTCGTTGAGAATGGAAAAATCAACAAATGTTGAGGCAGATAAGTGGGTGTGATTTTCATTGAATTGAAATAATCCACCCTCATAAATCCCTAACCAGATCATGCCATTTTGGGTCTCCATAATGCTTTCAACAATGGTGCCTTTTAAGCTGTTTTTATTGTATTCAAAAGAGGCTAAAAGTTCTAGATTGTCAGAGTAGATATTTAAACAGGTGTTGCTGCCTACCCAAAGACGTCCTTTTTTATCTTTATAAATGGTTCGGACATCGGTTGCATTTTGGTTTTTGAGGCTTATTACAGGCACTGCGCGAAACTCATCCTTTTTGGAGTTGTAAATCCACAGGCCATTTTTATAGGTGCCAAACCAAATATTGCCTTTATTATCTTCGGCAATGGTTTGAACGTAAAAACCTTTGTTGGTGCTAAAGTCATTGAAAAACTGCTTTTCATGAGTACTTCCGTCGGCATTAAAACTGATTTTAGTGAGTCCTGATCCGTCTGTTCCTGCCCATAATACATTGTCAGAGCTTTTAAGAATGCTCAATATTCTGGTGGGCGTTTGATTCTCTGATCCTTCGTGGTAGTCGATATTGTTGTCGGCATTGGGCAAAATGTTCAAGTTGCCGTAATTGGGCACGATCCAAATGTTTTGATGATTATCTTCATTGACGTGTATGATCGTGTTGCTGCTTAATGAAAACTCACTGCGAGGTAGTTTGGTAAACAACCGCACTTGTCCCGTAGTTAAATTTACTTTATACAAGCCCCCGCCGTCGGTTCCTGCCCACAAAAAGTCGTTGCTGTCGCAATAAAGATTTAAAAATAGCTCACTTTTAATGTTATGGATGTTTCCTTTAAAAAACGAATCTTGAATAAATTCTTTCCTGTTGATATCATACAGAAAGAGACCTTTGGTTTCTGTGCCGATCCATAGCCTATTGTAGGCATCTGTAGTTAATTTTAAGTTTTCAGGATAATTGTTAAATGGAGCTACCAGATTTTCCATTGTTTTTGAAGACGATATATAGGCTATAATATTCCCATTTCCCGTACTTATAAAAACGTCGTCGTTTTGTCCCACCGCGATATCTGCAATGTTCTGTGTTTTGGCATCCCATCCTGGTAGTGTGGTAATGGGTTCCATTTTAGAATTGGTATAAGCGTAAATACTTCCATCTTTTGTTGCCAGCCAGACCTTTTTATGGTGTGAAGTGATCACGCTGACATTTTTGTTTTTTAGGAGCGGCGTGAGATCCTCAAAAATTCCTTTGACGTGATTGTATTGGGTTAATAGACCACCGTCAGAAACCACCCATATATTTTTAAGATCATCAATGAGGATATCTTTTATGGATTGATACTCTTCAGCGTTAGGGAAAATAGTTTGGTTGTCAATGAATTTGTAATTGTAGCCGTCGTAGAGATAAAGATCCCCTTTTTGAACCATCCAAATATTCCCGAAAACGTCTTGTATGGTCTTGCTTACGGCAATGCTTCTATTGTCGGAAGACGGGGAGAGGTGCGTAAAGTTGACGTGATGTTGCGCTATCGTAGCGGTAATAAAGGCTAAGAAAAAACAAAGGGTAATAGGGTACTGCTTCAATTTAAACATAAAACAAATTATTTGTAGAGTTATTCTCTGAAGTAAATAGATAACTCCTAAAAAGAAACTGATTAATTATGGTAAAGATATTAATAAAATAGAAGGTAGAATACTTGCCATAGAAGCGAATACATGAGCTGCAAGTAAATATTCGTCAAAAAGGAGTAGTATTTCGTCATTGCATTGAAAATCTCCCAAAACGCCTAAAATCTCGACCCCAAAACATGAGTTATGTGTCAAATTTGAGAACGAGATTATTTAACGAATCGTTAACAATAAGAAAACATGAGTTCAAGAAGAGATTTTGTAAAGAAGACGGCACTCGCAGGTGCGGGTTTAGTGATGCTTCCTAATATGTCGTTTGGCGCGCTATTAGGTTCCTCCAAGCAAAAATTAAAAATGGCTTTTATAGGCGTAGGTCTAAGAGGTTGTAACCATTTAAATAATGCCTTACTTAGAAAGGATACTGAAATTACTGCGATATGTGATACCGATCCTGCTAGGATTGAAATTGCATTAAAAATGATCAAGGATGCAGGCTTTGCAAAACCTCAGGTTTTTAGTAAATCTGATAAGGATTATCTGAACCTCTTGAATTTAAAAGATGTGGATGCGGTGGTCATTTCTACACCTTGGCTATGGCACACAAGAATGGCAGTAGATTCCATGAAAGCTGGTAAATATACGGGCCTTGAAGTTTCTGCAGCGAATACCTTGGAAGAGTGCTGGGATTTGGTAAATACACATGAGCAAACAGGATCACATTTAATGATTTTGGAAAACGTAAACTACCGTCGCGATGTGCTTGCCGTTTTAAATATGGTAAAACAAGATGTTTTTGGTGAGTTGGTACATTTCAGATGCGGCTATCAGCATGATTTACGCGGCGTGAAATTCAACGACGGTAAAACAGCTTATGGTAAAGGTGTTGAATTTGGAGATAAAGGTATATCTGAATCGGCATGGCGCACACAACATTCCCTTTTGAGAAATGCTGACGTTTA
>NZ_JBDSLS010000060.1:0-3240 GCF_039916245.1 Gelidibacter sp. | reverse complement strand
AAACTCACGCCAAATCCAATCACCACGTTCATATCTCGATATTTGGTTGTCATTGAGGATAGAATCATCCCAAGCCCCAAACCAAGCATCGCCATCATCAAAATATAAACAGGAAATAGCAACAAATTCATATTCACGGACAAGGTGCTTCCGGTGCTTAAATAATAAATATAAAAGCCAGCAAAAATCCCCAATTGTATAAAAAACTTCAACAAATTAGAAATCGTCACCGACATGGGCATAATGACCCTTGGGAAATACACCTTCCCAAAGATACTCTCGTTCTTTTTAAAGGTGTCACTCGTGCCGGTTAAACAGTTGTTGAAATAGTTCCAAGCCGTAATACCAGCAAGGTTAAACAAAAATGGCGGGATCCCTCCCGTACTTATATTTCCTAAATTATTAAAAATAAGTGTAAAAATAACCGAAGTAAACAAAGGCTGAATCACATACCACAGCGGCCCTAAAATGGTCTGTTTGTAAACCGTCACAATATCACGCTTTACAAACAACATCAATAAATCACGATAACGCCAGATCTCTTTAAAATTAAGATCGATCAGTTTGTTTTTGGAAGAGATGGTGTATAACCAGTCGTCGTCTTTTGTAGTCAAGGTAATTTCGGTTTATGAATAGGGCTAATATAGTAATTCTGAGGGGAACGTGGAATTTGATTTAGCGAATTATGATGTCGGCGTATGGATTCTTTTGGCATGGCAATTATAAAGCCAAGGCGTTTTTGCAAACCTAAATTCAAAGCGTCATTGCGAACCAGTTGATTCCGTCATTGCGAGGAGCCTATCCAACACCCAAGCGTCATTGCGAGGACGCAGGACGAAGTAATCTCATAATTAAGAAGCCTCAACAGATTGCCGGATCGCTACTCGCATTAACACGTTTAAATAGTACCTTCACAATCCCCAAACATTTTCCTAACCTAATACAAATCAACCCATTTAGGGTTTAATTCAAGGCTTCAAGAACTGCTTGGTTGACATAATAATTGGTACGTCCTATTTTATGTTTTACCAAATGTCCATCAATAGCCAATTGATTTAAATAATTGGCTGCCGTGATGCGAGATATATGTAACTCATTTTGTAAAAACTCTATTTTGGTGTAAGGCTGCTTAAACAAATGGTTCAACAAATCTTGACTGTAAAATTTATAATTTTCGCGCAAAAGTATTTTATAGTCTGCCATTGCTTTTTTAATGTTTCGCACTTTGTCCAAAGTGTCTTTTGACGTTTCGGTAATAGCGGTAAGCATATAACACAGATAGTCTTCCCATTCTCCCGTGTCGCGCACCTTTTGCAACAACTGGTAATACTGGTTTTTATGTTGAATAATATATTTGCTCAGATACAAAATAGGAGTGTCCAACAACTGATACTGAATGAGGTATAAAATATTTAAAATTCTTCCTGTACGCCCGTTGCCATCGTAAAATGGATGAATACTTTCAAATTGAAAATGAAATAGCGCCATTTTAATAAGATGATCTATAGGTAAATTTTCTTCTACATTTATAAAGACTTCCAGGTTTTGCATAAGTTTCACAACCTCTTCATGGCTTTGGTGGCGGCGTATAGACTACTTCATCCGTTTTGTTGTTTTTAAGTGTGGTACCCGGTACTTTTCTAAATCCTGCGTTATTATTCTCTAGGATTTGCTGAATTTGCTTAATGTGATTTATGGATAAAAAATGATTTTTCGCGACTATCGCAAAACCTGTTTTCATGGCCACTATATAGTTCTGCACTTCTTTGGCTTGGCTGGAAGTGACACTCTCTATACCCATGCTGGCTTTATAAATCTCATCGTGGGTCGTTACAATATTCTCTACTTCCGAACTATCCTTCGCCTCTTGTATAGCCAATGTGTTTATTAAAATATCCTGCCGAGGAATTGATTGTGCAACGCCTTTTAATTCGGCTAAAGCTCTATGTGCTTCCGGCAAAAGCCTAAGCACCTTTAGAGTTTCTAAATCAACAGAATAAGGTAGACTTTGGAGTTTCCAATTCATTTTTTCTTAATTTGCACGCATCGACATGTAAAGATAATTCATTTTTCTTTACACATTCTACCTATGTGCAACAAAAAGCACCATTTCTATACACATCTGTTTATATCGCCATTGTTGGTGTTTCCGCCAGTGTTGGTGTTCCGCCATTATTGGTATCTCCGCCATTGTTGGTGTTTTCCACCAATAACTTAAAAGCGTTGAACTAAACTATAGCAGTAATCCCTAATTCTCCTCCTTCATAAGGAGGAGTGGATGCAATTTCAGAAAAGAAATTGCAGGCGAGGTGGTTTATTTACTAACTAAATCACTGCAGTCTAAACTGCCATACCAGCCCGACAAACATTCTGGCCGGGGTTTTTAAAACAGACTAAAAGTCTGTTACATTCGTGAAATTTATAGTGAAAAAATTGAGCCAGCATTCTCAGCATACGCATAGGTTCGTGAAAATCCGTGAAATTCGTGTCCAAATTTTCAGCTCTTGTTGGTGTTTTCCACCAACAACTTCAGTCGATCGAACAATTAAACAGGAATAAATCTGCTATACCACACGTTCATATATCCAGAAGTGTTTATTCTACCCTATCCTTGATGGCCTCCCGCCAAAAAGACTAAATAACATACAAATTACCATAAGGATTAAAATGCCCAACACTGTCGGTGAAAAACACCAACAGCGGCGAAAGATTCTCCTTCTTTACAAGGAGGAGTGGATGCAATTTCAGAAAAGAAATTGAAGACCTGTCTGCCGACAGGCAAGCGAGGTGGTTTATTTACTAACTAAATCACTACAGACTAAACTGCCATACCAGCCCGACAAACATTCTGGCCGGGGTTTTTAAAACAGACTAAAAGTCAGTTACATTCGTGCAATTTATAGTGAAAAAATTGAGCCAACATTCTCAGCATACGCATAGGTTCGTGAAAATCCGTGAAATTCGTGTCAAAATTTTCAGCTATTGTTGGTCTTTTCCACCAACAACTTAAAAGCATTCAATTAAATTATAGCGGCACTCATTAATTCTCCTCCTATCAAGGAGGAGTGGCTGCATTTTCAGAAAAGAAATTGCAGACGAGGTGGTTTGTTTTAGCCATTGTTGGTGTTTTCCACCAACAATTTACACCATTTAGTTGCATTAAATTATAGCAGTATTCCTTAATTCTCCTCCTATCAAGGAGGAGTGGTTGTTATTTCAGAAAAGAAATTGAAGACGAGG
>NZ_JBDSLS010000059.1:0-8975 GCF_039916245.1 Gelidibacter sp. | reverse complement strand
CTGATATTCTCTTCAACGATATATGAAAAATCCAAGGAGGACAAAGAAACTAAAACCTGATCTTTTTTGAGAATAAAACAGGGAATCATCGGTTCAATACCTTTGCCCTTAGCAACCATAGTGCCTGGATCTTCTGGATGATTGAAGGATTTCACGAAAAGTGGAATTTCCTTTTGCTGCAAAGGTTGTAATGTTTTTGGATGGATGACGGAAGCACCATAAAACGCCAATTCAATAGCTTCACGATACGAAATCCTATTCAGCAATTGTGCGTTTTCAAAATAACGGGGATCGGCATTTAAAACGCCTGGAACATCTTTCCAAATGGTCACATTTGCAGCATTTAGGCAATAGGCAAAAATGGCGGCGGTATAATCACTGCCTTCGCGACCTAAAGTGGTGGTGAAATTATTGGCATCACTTCCCAAAAAGCCCTGAGTTACATTCAAAACAGAGGTATTGAATTTAGAGGTGATGGCCATTTGCGTTGCTTCCCAATCCACGTTGGCACGTCGGTAATAATTATCTGTTTTGATACACTCACGAACGTCCAGCCAATTGCTGGTAATACCAACCAAATTAAGATATTCATTAATAATTACCGTCGAAACCATTTCGCCGTAGCCAATCGATTGGTCATAGACAAAGTTATAATCTGGCGATTTATTCCGGTCAAAAAAACTGTGCAACTCATCAAACAAAAGAGCTACTTTTTTAAAAACAGGATGTGATTCTTCAAACAAATCCAACAAAATAGCCTCATGATATGTTTTGACATTGCGCAGTGAGCTCTGCAATTCACTTTTATTATGAAAGTAATTGCCAACGACCGTTTCTAAGGCATTGGTAGTTTTTCCCATAGCCGAAACGACTATCAGCGTGTTTTCAAAGCCTACTTTTCTTAGAACCTGTTCCAAGTTTTTAACGCCCAAAGCATCTTTAACCGACGCTCCTCCAAACTTAAATACGTGCATCTTCTAATTTGGCTATATAGTTTTTAATTCCGGTTTCGGTCAAGTGCACCACATCCCAATCGCGTTTGACATCCGCACCTTTCTTTTCATAAAATTCGATGGCAGGTTCATTCCAATCCAACACGTCCCAACAAATGCGTTTAACGCCCAATTGGTCGCCGTATTGCACCACTTCATCCAAAAGCGCTGTTCCCAAGCCACTGCCTCGCATTTTTTCGCTCACAATCAAATCTTCCAAATGCAAAATTTTACCTTTCCAAGTAGAATATCGGCTGTAGACTAAAGCGATGCCTTCTACTTTTCCGTCTACTTCAGCCACAAAACATTCAAAGGCAGGATTTTCGCCAAAGCCATCGTTTTGCAAATCAGAAACTGTGATTTCAACGGCATCGGGTTCCTTTTCAAAAACTGCCAATTCGGTAATTAAATCAAGCACTTGTGGCATATCTTCGCGAACTGCCCATCTAATTTTTAAATCCATCATAAAAAAAATTGTGTTCAAAGATAACGCAAACTAAAAAAATTAAAGCCGTTAAAGTTTCACGAAAACGTTGTAGTTCGTTAAAAAAAACGATATTTGTAGAAACAAATCCAAAATACTTCATGTTTCGAAAGCATCAAACTTTAGGTGAATTCATTATTGAAAACCAAGCGTCTTTTAAATATTCATCAGGCGAACTTTCCAGCCTTATCAATTCGATCCGATTAGCTGCTAAAGTGGTTAATTACGAAGTTAACAAAGCGGGCTTAGTCGATATTATTGGCACTGCAGGCGATGTTAATGTTCAAGGTGAAGATCAGCAAAAACTGGATGTTTACGCCAACGAAAAGTTCATCCAAACCATGACCAATAGAAATATTGTGTGTGGGATTGCCAGCGAAGAAGAAGAAGATTTTATCGCTATTAATAGTCAGGACGAAAAATTTCAGAATAAATATGTCGTACTTATTGATCCTTTAGATGGCTCATCTAACATTGACGTGAATGTCTCCGTTGGCACAATTTTCTCGGTTTATAGACGTGTCACGCCAATTGGAACGCCCGTGACGATTGAAGATTTTCTGCAACCAGGACATCAGCAAGTCGCTGCTGGATATGTGGTTTATGGCACCTCAACCATGTTGGTTTATACCACTGGTGATGGCGTCAACGGTTTTACGCTCAATCCTGCGATTGGCACCTTTTATTTGTCACATCCAAACATGCAATTTCCAGAAAATGGACGTATTTATTCCGTTAACGAAGGAAATTACATCCACTTTCCACAAGGTGTAAAAAATTACATCAAATATTGCCAAATGGAAGAAGACGACCGACCTTATACGTCGCGTTATATCGGCTCGTTGGTTTCTGATTTTCATAGAAACATGATCAAAGGAGGCATTTATATCTATCCGAAAAGCTCCTTAAACTCCAACGGAAAATTACGTTTGCTTTATGAATGTAATCCTATGGCCTTCTTAGCTGAACAAGCTCATGGAAAAGCGAGCGATGGGTTTCAACGTATTTTAGACATTCAACCGACTGAACTTCACCAACGCGTTCCTTTTATCTGCGGCAGCAAAAACATGGTCGAAAAATGCGAGGAGTTTATGCAGAAAGCTCAGGCTGATAATTCCAAAAAATAAACTTAGAAAACTCTAATTTAAAAAGCACCAAATTTCAAAAAAGTTTCGGAAAACCAATTGGTGCAATCCGACAAATAAGTATTTTATAAAAAAAACTGCTTCAGTGCCGTTTTATATTCGGGTGAAGCAGGATTTGCTGTAATTGGTTAATAGCACTGTAAAAAATTTCTAATTTTTAACATCGTTTAGTAAAAACTACGATTAGCCCAAATATCTGTATGAAGGGCAAAAAGCGATCAAAAAAATCGATGAAGTACAGCTTTAGAATGGAGTTTATAAGTAGATCAAGTCCATAATAAAAACACCGACAAAATGCAGCCAAAAAAAAACCCTGCTTCAGTGCCGAACCATTATCGGGAGAAGCAGGATTGTATATAATTGATTAATAGCGCTGTAAAATTGCAGTTTTTTATTGAAATATTTTATAAAAAACTATCATTAGCAGAAAAATCTGTATGAATGGTAATGGCTGTTCAAAAAGTCCGATAAAATGCATTATCACAAAATACCGGTGACCTTTTCTAACTGTATTTCACTTTTCTTAAAATACGCAAAGACTCTTTATATTTCCCATACAACTCTTGGCTGAAATCCTTTAAAAAGGGTTTGGCTTCATTAAGCTTTTCAACAGCATCATGAAATAAATTGAGATAACAGATAAGATAAGTTGCTGGTAAATTTTTTAAATCCTGTTCTTCATTAGCATTAAGCGGCTGTTGTTTTTTGAGTTTTTCTAAAATAGCATTGTTAGTATTATAAATATGATGCAATACTTTTTTATCATACTGTGGCGCTTCAAAAAGCAATTTCGTCACTATATGATAGGTGGCATTATTGTTAAACGTTATGCGAGTTTCCTCCAAAGGATAATATTTATAATTGTTTTGCAAGCCCAAGCTCACATACTCCACAATATTAAAAGCGTCCTCGTCATAGGTAATGGTGACTTCATCCAAGGTCGAAAAAAACAACCGCACTTGCTCATTGACGAGTTCAATATCAACTCTGCTAAAAAAGACTTCATCTTTATAAACCTTTTTCTGCCCGGCCCAACAAAGCACAAAATATTCCTTAAAAACCAAATATTGGGGACGATAGTCTTTCTGCTTATTTAAAAAATAGAAAACGCCGTCGAGCGTATGTTGAATGTTATTTTGCGAGTGCTTTTCAATAGCTTCCACAATATTTGAATTGACATCTTTGATCTCAACATCAAAAACTTTGGGCATGCTGATACTTCCATCCCTAAAAAAGACGGAGCCACCATAATACTTCCAGATGTTCTTTTTTAAGGAGGTCAAACCCTCAATAGGCCGAATGGTCACCAATCCCACCACTTTATCATCCGGCAAATGCGGAAACGGGATATTCTCATATTGCACAATCGGCGGATTGGTCAAATAGGCATTGATCAGATTCTGGATTTTGCTGTCATCAAAAAAATCAACACCTGTAATGCTGTTGTCTTCATCTTCGACACCAATAACGATATAAGAATTGTTTTTTGGATTACTATTCGCCAACGCACAAATGTGTTTTAAGAATTTCGCCTTTCCTTCTTTTTCACCAATATCAATCTGCCGCTTCCTGTCATAGAAACTGCTCTCATCATTGTGAGCCAATAGGTTTTTTATGAGAAGTCGTTTGTTGATCAAGACAAGGGATTGTTTATTCTTTATTACTATTTTTTATTCTTACTTGGGACTATTGATTATTCTCTATTATTATTATTTATTCCTACTCTGACGTATTAATAATTCTCTATTCCTATTATTTATTCTCACTCTTGTGCAAGATCTATTTTTCGTATCTAGTCGAATTTTGAACCACGACGTTCGGATTTTTTGAGGTAGTTGATGAATTTAGAAAGTTGGTCGAGGAGATTTTGAGCTTTATTATTTAAGACATGATAAGTTTCTTCAGAAATATGCTCCCTTCTATAAGCACGCAATAATTGTGCTTTTGACTCGCTGCAAGAACCTCTTGAATATCCCAGAAACATAATAAATTCTTTATTTCCACCTCTGCCGAAACCTTCAGCGATATTGTCCATTATCGAACCAGACGACCCATTGATTTGTTCCCTTAGTTTATAATCTTTTTGTAAAGATGTGTTTTGGATAATATTCCAAATATCATCGCAAAATAAAGTTGCTTCTTTATATACCTCCAAATCTTCAAATGAACTAAAATGTGCCATAGCGATTTAATAAATAATAAAAATAGACAATGAAAAAGGTCAATCCCCTTAATACAAAGAATTTCAAAGGATCCCCAAAATGGCACCTCAAAACAATGCCTTTTATTTAACCTATAAATCTTCTAATAATCTAAAACATTCAATAAATAATAAAAATAAAAAATAATCAATTGACTTTTTTAATAATTGTTGATGATGCCTGAGCCGTCGGAAACACCAACAAATCTGCTATATTCACATGCGCAGGTCTCGAAACGACGAAATAAATAATCTCTGCAATATCTTCGGGCTGTAATGCTTTGTAGCCTTTATAAACATTATCCGCAACGGCGTCGCCTTTAAAGCGCACTTGAGAAAATTCGGTTTCTACCAATCCTGGATTAATGGCACCAACTTTAATTCCGAACGGATTCAAATCGATACGCATCCCTTCCGTAATCGCTAACACTGCATGTTTGCTGGCGCAGTACACATTGCCTTTGGCGTACACTTCCTTTCCAGCAGAGGAACCAATATTGATAATATGCCCGGATTCTCTCGCGGTCATTTGCGGTATTACGGCCTTACTCACATATAACAAACCTTTCACGTTGATGTCCATCATGGCGTCCCAATCGTCGGTATCTCCCGTTTGAATGGGATCCAATCCGTGCGCATTCCCTGCATTATTGATTAAAATATCAATGGTTTTAAAATGGTCTGGCAACGACGCAATAGCTTCAAAAGTGGCGTTCTTGTCACGAACATCAAAATTCAAAGTGTGGACATCGGTGGTTTTCTCCAAGGCCTTTTTGATGGTGTCCAAACGATCTTGACGTCGGCCACATAAAATCAGGTTGATGCCATGTTTTGCAAATTCGTGTGCTGTTGCGCGCCCAATACCACTGGTGGCGCCTGTAATTAATGCTGTTTTTCTCATAAGTATTTGTCATTTCCGCCTTTCGACTATCGCTCAAGATAAACTTCGGCGGAAATCTTTTAATTTTAATTCATTTATAATTTTAGTTCTTGATTCTTATAAAAGCTTAGCTACGCTGATCCTTTGGATATAAGCCTTACTAATTACTATCCTGATAACTACTAGATGAAATTTTCTATTTTATGTATTCCAAATTTAGTTATTTATTTTAAGAGTAGTTCCGTTGATCTTATATGTATTACTTGGACGAACCTAAGATTAGTTCAGTTGCTGCTATTGGATTGGCTACGCCGAACCTGAGATTAGCTGCGCCGATCCTAAAGGATTAACTTCGTTAAACCTAAAGGATTCCTGCCTTCGCAGGAATTAATCTTAAAATAGTATTAAATGTGTCACACTTATGATGATAGGCCTCAACTTTTAACCAATCGTTAACAGCATTCCACTAAAAATTTTAACAATTTGCACTACTCAAAAAATCAGACCCTAATTTAAGTCTAAAATAATCCCTATTATGATGCAAGAAACAGTTGATATCAAAAGCATTAACGAGAAAATTGAAAGAGAAAGTGCATTTGTTGATTTGCTAACCTTTGAAATGAACAAAGTCATTGTTGGCCAAAAATATATGGTGGAACGCTTACTGATTGGATTGTTGGGACAAGGGCATATTCTGTTAGAAGGTGTACCGGGTTTAGCAAAAACATTGGCTATTAATACGCTTTCCCAAGCTATTGATGCGAGTTTTAGTAGGATCCAATTTACACCAGACTTACTACCTGCAGATGTTGTTGGAACCCTGATTTATAATATGAAAGTCAACGATTTCACGATTAAAAAAGGGCCGATTTTCGCAAATTTCGTCCTTGCGGATGAGATCAACAGAGCACCTGCCAAAGTACAATCGGCGTTATTGGAGGCGATGCAGGAAAAACAAGTGACCATTGGTGATGAAACCTATAAATTGGACAAACCATTCTTGGTCATGGCCACTCAAAACCCAATTGAGCAAGAAGGAACCTATCCACTTCCTGAAGCGCAGATTGACCGTTTTATGTTGAAAACGGTTATCGATTATCCAAAAATAGAGGAAGAGCAATTGATTGTTCGCGCCAATCTTAAAGGTGCTTATGAAAAAGTGAATGCTGTTGTTTCCATCGAACAAATTTTAAGAGCGCAACAAACGGTTCGTGAGGTTTATATGGATGAGAAAATCGAAAAATACATTCTCGATATCATCTTCGCTACACGTTTCCCTGAAAAATATAAACTTGCCGATTTAAAACCATTGATTTCCTTTGGTGCTTCGCCACGTGGTAGTATCAATTTAGCTGTTGCCGCAAAATGTTACGCGTTTATCAAACGTCGTGGCTATGTGATTCCTGAAGATGTTCGTGCCGTTGTGCATGATGTATTGCGTCACAGAATTGGAATTACCTACGAAGCTGAAGCCGAGAATATCACTTCTGTTGACATTATCAACAAGATCGTAAATGAAATTGAAGTACCGTAAATAAGTTGGCAGTCTTCAGTAAGCAGTCTTCAGTGCTTACTTGAAAATTGAAAAGCATTTCATATTTTGGACTGCCAACTGAAGACTGTATACTGCCTACTCAAAAAAAAATGGATACCAAAGAATTACTAAAAAAAGTACGCAAAATAGAGATTAAGACACGACGCTTGTCTGATCATATCTTTGGAGGAGAATATCATTCTACCTTCAAGGGTCGTGGTATGACTTTTAGTGAAGTGCGCCAATATCAGTATGGCGATGATGTCCGAAATATCGATTGGAACGTTACCGCAAGATATAACGAACAACATATCAAAATATTTGAAGAAGAACGTGAGCTGACAATGATGCTCATGGTTGATATTTCTGGTTCAGAATGGTTTGGAACTGAAGAACAGTTTAAAAACGAAATCATTACCGAAATTGCAGCAACTTTGGCCTTTTCAGCGACTCAAAATAACGACAAAATCGGATTGATTCTTTTTACGGATGGCATCGAATTATACATTCCGCCAAAAAAAGGACGCTTTCATGTGTTGCGCATCATTCGTGAGTTGATCGAATTTAAACCGAAAAGTAAAAAGACCGATATTGACGGTGCCCTAAAATTTCTATCTAGTGTAATGAAAAAGAAAGCCATTGTGTTTCTGCTTTCTGATTTTATTGCTGACGATTATAAGCAAACGCTTAAAATTGCCGCAAACAAACACGATATTACCGGCATACGTGTGTATGACAAACGTGAAGAAAATATTCCAAACTTGGGGCTTGTACAAATGCAAGACGAGGAAACTGGTGAATCTATATTGGTGAATACGTCTTCAAAAACCATGAGAACCAACTACGGTAAATACTACAACGACCGCGTGAGTTATTTTAAGGAAACCTTTACCAAATCGGGCGCTGGCGTGATTGACTGTCGCGTTGACGAGAGCTATGTCACAAAATTATTGGGCTACTTTAAACGCAGAGCTTAATCCATGAAGAATTTAAAATTAATAATGAAGCATTTCTATTTAGGTTATGGCAAAAGCTCATCGGTCGTCGGTCATCCGCCATCCGTCCTTTTGTCAATTTTTTTCTTTCTATTTTCCATTGTCTCTTTCGCTCAAGTCAAATCATCCGTCGATCCTACAAAAATTAAGATTGGTGAGCAGATGACCTATAAAATTGAAGTCGAAGCCGATACTACCGATTTAGTCATATTTCCGGAAGGTCAAACTTTTTCGCCGTTGGAAATGATCGAGTCCTATAAAATAGATACGACTAAAAACAAAGCGCGTTTCAACCTGATCAAAAAATATGGCTTAACGCAATTTGACTCTGGCAGTTACACCATTCCGAGGCAAAAAATCATCATTGGCACCAAAGAATACTTCACGGATTCTTTAAAAGTAGAAGTTAACAACATTCAGGTAGACTCAACAAAACAAGGCCTTTATGACATTAAACCTTTTATAAAAGTCGAAAAAAGCAGCAGCGATTGGTGGAAAACAGCCCTTATCATTTTGGCCATTCTTGCTATCATAGCCTTCTTAATGTATTGGTTTATCTGGCGTAAAAAACCGTTGACCGAAGAAGAAGAAATTGCACTTCTGCCACCCTACGAACGCGCAAAAATGGCGCTGAAGAAATTGGACGAATCCGATTATTTACAGCAAGCTGAACTCAAGGATTATTATTCTGAATTGACCTTTATCATCCGACGTTATTTGGATGAAAAAGTATACAATCGCGCTT
>NZ_JBDSLS010000058.1:0-3201 GCF_039916245.1 Gelidibacter sp. | reverse complement strand
TAAATATTAGCTTGTATTCTCCTTATTGAACGTTGAAGGATTGGGTTTTAATTCTAGATTTAGAGTATGTTCATGAGACCCCTGCTTTATTTCGACAGGCTCAATATATCACGCAGGGATTTTATCTGTAAAAATTCATCTCATCCAAATATTCCCAAGCCTGTTCGGGTAACATAGGCCTAACATTTTTGCCTTTTTTGACAGAATTTCTGATGAATGTAGAGGATAATTCCATGATTGGTGCATCCACATGATGGATTTTTGGATGCTTGTCAAATTGGGTTTCAATCACGCCATCTGACAATCTTGGATAGACATAGATATTATGGTTTTGCAAGATCAATTCGTAGTTTTTCCATTTATGAAAACTTTTCAGATTGTCTTCGCCCATAATCAACGCAAACTCATATTTTGGATGTTTTTCCTGTAAATAGGTAAGCGTGTCAATAGTGTAGTTGGGCTGCGGTAAGCCAAATTCAATATCATTTGGCCGGAGTTTGTGATAATCTGCTGTAGCGCGATAAACCATCTCAAAACGGTGATGGTTATCGAGCATTGAAGCTTTGACTTTAAACGGACTTTGAGGGGTGACCACAAACCAGATTTGGTCAAGGTCACTATACTCCGCCATATGATTGGCAATAATTAAATGACCAATATGAATGGGGTTAAACGTGCCAAAATAAAGTCCGATTTTCATCTCTATCTATTTTTTTTAATCTTTTTTTACAAAATCTGAAACTAATTTATACGATTCAGCAAGGGCTTTGTCAAGATCATCATTAATAACAATCACATCAAATAATGGCGCAGTTGCCAATTCAGCAGAAGCTTTTGCAATACGCATGTTGATTTTGTCATTGCTTTCTGTTTGACGCTTTTTAAGACGAATTTTTAGTTCATCAATACTTGGCGGTTTTACGAAAATAGCAATCGTTTGATCCGGGAATTTTCTTTTAATACGAAGGCCTCCCGAAACATCAATGTCGAAAATCACATTTTTTCCTTTCGCCCAAATACGTTCGACTTCAGATTTTAAAGTGCCGTAAAAGTTATCGCGATATACTTCTTCCCACTCCAAAAAATCATCGTTTTTAATGTGAGTTTTAAAAGCTTGGGTGTCGAGAAAATAATAATCCTTTCCGTCGGTTTCAGTGCCTCTTTTCTCTCGCGAAGTGGCAGATATAGAGAATTCTAAATTGAGTTCTTCTTGTTGGAGTAAATGTCTTACTAAGGTTGTTTTTCCCGAGCCAGAAGGGGCCGAGAATACGATAAGTTTACCGTGATTGGGGATGTCATTGAGTTCGGTCACAAATATATTTTTAGGGTAATCAGTCAATAGTCTATTTTCTCTAATCTTTAAAGCACATTTAGCAATTGCTCTTTAATTTTTTCCAATTCATCCTTCATCTGTACGACTAGCTTTTGCATCGGCGCATAGTTACTTTTTGAACCAATCGTGTTGATTTCACGACCCATTTCCTGGCTGATAAATCCTAGTTTTTTTCCGTTGGAATCGTCGCTGTTAATAGTTTTTATGAAATAATCTAAGTGATTTTTCAAACGTACTTTCTCTTCGGTAATGTCAAATTTTTCAATATAAAAAACCAATTCCTGTTCAAAACGGTTTTCATCTACTTTTTCTTTTAATTCAGCAACACCTTTGTTTAAGCGTTCTCTCACGCCTTCAATCCGTTCAGGATCCATAGCGATAACTTCATCTAAGAGGTCTGAAATGTTTTTAACGCGATCAAGAAATTCTGATTCGAGAACTTTGCCTTCGTCCAAACGGTATTGTTGTATTTTATCTAAAGCGGTATTGATTTCTGCGGCTATGAGATGCCATTCATCTTCATCCATCTCATCGCGTTCAGTGGTCACAGCATCTGGTAAACGAATGGCCATTTTTAGCAATTCGGTTTCATCGCCGTCCACAACTTCTTTCAATTGCTTGATGTATTGTTTGACAACCGTTTTGTTGATTTGGGTTGAGGTTTCTTCGCCAGTAATCTCCATGTACAATGAAAAATCGATCTTGCCTCGTTCTAGTTTTGAAGCGATTAACTTACGAATGTCCAGTTCTTTTTCTCTGTATAAAGAAGGCGTTCTGGTATTCAGATCGAGGTTTTTGCTGTTAAGCGATTTTACCTCAATGGAGATTTTTTTGTTGGGAAGCTGTAGCACAGATTTCCCATATCCTGTCATGGAATGTATCATGGACGTATTTTAAAAGTTGCACAAAGGTAATGAAAATCATCAGTTTTAGCAGGTTAATAAATCAGAGGAAATGTGCTTAAAGTATTTAAAACCTCTAAATTTGTGTTCTTATTAATTAGTAACCGCATAATAGCCTTTTGAATTACGGCCTGTTTTTTCGAAATTAGTTCTATAATCTAAAGTCTATTATCTATATTCTTAAAAAATAAAAAACATGTACTTAAAGGATTTTGAAATACGATGGAGTGATATTGATGCTAATATGCATTTAGCCAATTCGGCATATGTTAACTTTATGAGCCATACCCGTGTAGCCTTTTTTGAAGATCATAATTTTTCTTTGGCCAATCTGATTAAGAATCAAATCAGTCCCGTCGTTTTTTATGAGCATATCTATTATTTCAAAGAAGCCTTTTTAGGTACACCAATTCGGGTCAGTCTTGAAGTCAAGGGCTTGAGTGAAGATGGTATGTTTTTTAAGATTGAGCACAATATCTATAATGATAAAGGAGAAAATTTAGCGAATTGTGAGCTTTTAGGCGCATGGATCAATTTAAAGACTCGTGAATTGACAGGCTTACCAGCCGAGTTTTTAGCCGAAATGAACAGTTTTCCAAAATCGGAAGATTTTAAAGTTCTGACTAAAGAGGATACACGTAAATTCGGGAAGAAACCAATTAATTTAAAGCTTTAAAATAATTGGTTACCAAATAAACGACGAGATCAAAATAGAGCTAATCCCGTTGATCATATTGTTTATAAAGCAGTCCGCAACGATTTCTTTGGCGGGTGTTTAGCTAAAGACATACATTAAGTAAATCTCAAATGCTGCGATCAGTGCAACATTTCTAGCTCTCATGAATCGCTTGTTTCGCGGCTTCTACGGTTTTAGCATTGTTGCCAATAAAAATTTGGTCATTAACTACAATTACAGGTCGGCTCAAAAAGGTATAATGTTGTAGAATGTACTTTTTAAAATCCTTT
>NZ_JBDSLS010000057.1:0-7588 GCF_039916245.1 Gelidibacter sp. | reverse complement strand
AAGAATATAAACCACTGCGTAAATGTCATCTGATGTTTGTTTATTTTTTCGGTCTAAAATTCAGGATAAAAAACCTGAATTAGCAACCTGTTTAACAAAAATATTATAAATCGTAAATCTTATACCGTCAATAAGTTAGCCAATGTTTAACACATCTTTCATTGAAAATACACCCTTTTTTCCTGCAATCCACTCCGCTGCAATCACGGCGCCAAAGGCAAATCCTTCACGGTTATGGGCGGTATGCTTGATTTCAATGGTGTCCACTGCAGAGGTGTAAGTCACCTCATGGGTCCCAGGAACACTGTCAATGCGTTTGGAACTAATATGCAACGCCTTTGGTTTTGCCGCATCAAGCGTCCAAGTGCCATATTTTGAGTTTTTAATGATATCTTCTGCGAGAGTAATCGCTGTTCCACTGGGCGCATCCAACTTTTGCGTATGATGGATTTCTTCCATGCTGATGTTGTATTCAGGGAGATTTGCCATTAATTTTGATAAGGTTCGGTTCAATTCAAAAAAGATATTGACGCCTAAACTAAAGTTGGAAGCATAAAGAAAGGTGCCGTCTTTTTCTTTGCACAAAGCAAGGACTTCATCATAATGTTCTAACCAACCGGTCGTTCCTGAAATCACAGGAATGTTATGGTTAAAGCAATTGGTAATATTAGCTACGGCAGCATCAGGTGTACTAAAGTCAATGGCGACATCAATGTTGTCAAGACTATAGCTTTGGGTGTCTTTATCAACCTTTAAGGTTATTTGATGGCCTCGGTTGAGAGCAATCTGTTCAATGGTTTTTCCCATTTTCCCATAACCTAAAAGACCTATTTTCATGTGTTTATTTTTTTTTAATGGACATACTTCGACTTGGCTCAGTACAGACTTGCTGTTCGCGATTAATCATTCCCTTGGGTATTAAAATCTTTAGCATGCTCGTTTCATGATTAAAATTTAAAATTCAAAGTCACACCCAAATTGGTGGAGTTTTCCTGTTCATTATATTTGAAATGCGGCTTTAGAGCCAAATTTTCATCTAAATTATATTGAAGTAAATGCGCATCCACGTTGGCATCAATGATATTGAGCGCATAGAGTCCGAAGGTAATCAGTAGGGATAATTCTTTGTTACGTCGCAAGGTGTTTTGTGCGCGGATCAAACCTTCACTCGAAACTTTTGGAGATGGGCCATCGCCATAAAACTCATCATCGGTATGACCTGCGAGTCTGCTTTTGTAAGCATTACGATAGCGCTTATACACTTTATCATTGTCTAAGTAGAAATACACTCCAGTCCCAAGAGCGGCATAAACGATTGGAATTTTCCAGTATTTTTTGTTGTAAGCTTGTCCCAAACCAGGTAAAACGGCCGAATAGAAAGCTGCCTTAGAAGGGGCTAAAATGTTCATCGGTTCCCTAACGGGGCTGTCAATAATAACTTCTTTGGCAATATTTGAAGCAATACTATCTGTTTTGGTTTGTGAAAAGCCAAAAAAACAGACATAAAATAAAATAAAAGTGGTTATATAAAGACGTTTATTTGGCACTTTGAACGAGTTTTTTGATACGATTAAAATCTTCTTCAGAATGAAAAGGAATGCTAATCGTGCCCTTTCCGTTCTTACTCAGTTTAACGTTAATTTTTTGTCCAAAGTATTCTGAAAACTCTTTCACGCCATTTTCAATGAATTTTGGCAACTCTTCTTTTTCAGGAACTTTAGTTTCGCTCTTGTTGTGATAGTTTTTAACCAATGCTTCCGTATCTCTAACCGATAATTTATCAGTGAGAATTTTCTCGTAAATATCGAGCTGGCTGGATTGGTCTTCAATATTGATGATGGCACGGCCATGACCCATAGAAATGAATCCGTCGCGCATTCCTGTCTGAATAATAGGATCCAATTTTAAAAGACGCAGATAATTGGCTATTGTAGAACGTTTTTTACCCACGCGCTCGCTCATCTGTTCTTGCGTCAACTGAATTTCGTCTATCAAGCGTTGGTAAGACAATGCGATTTCAATAGGATCTAAATCCTGGCGTTGGATGTTTTCCACCAAAGCCATTTCCAAGGATTCCTGATCATTGGCAATTCTGATATAAGCGGGAATAGTCGGTAATCCAAGAAGTTTGGAAGCTCTAAAACGACGTTCTCCAGACACCAATTGGTATTTGTTGAACTCAAGTTTTCTAACCGTTATGGGTTGAATAACGCCCAATTCCCGAATGGAAGACGCTAATTCCTTAAGTGTTTCTTCATTAAAATTGGTTCGTGGTTGAAACGGATTGATCTCAATGGCTTCCAATTCCAACTCGACAATACTACCAATAACTTTATCGGCATTTTTATCCTGAACCGATGTAATATCGTTCGCAGGATCTTTTAAAAGTGCTGATAATCCTCTTCCTAAAGCTTGCTTCTTTATTGCCTTCGCCATTAACCGTTCTTTTTAATAATTTCTTTTGCTAAATCTAAATAATTGGTAGCTCCTTTGCTGCTCACATCATAGTTGATGATGCTTTCTCCAAAACTAGGTGCTTCCCCCAAACGTACGTTACGCTGAATAATCGTATCAAAAACCATATCGCTAAAATGCTTCTGCACCTCTTCAACAACTTGGTTTGACAAGCGTAAACGCGAATCATACATGGTCAATAACATGCCTTCAATATCTAAGTCCTGATTATGGATGCGTTGTACACTTTTGATGGTGTTCAATAATTTACCAAGACCTTCCAAAGCAAAATATTCACATTGAATCGGAATAATGACCGAATCGGCAGCGGTAAGTGCATTCAAGGTCAAAAGTCCTAAAGATGGTGCACAATCGATCAAAATATAATCATATCTATCTTTCAGATGGGTGATGGCTTTTTTGAGCATGTACTCACGCTCTTCCTTATCGACTAGCTCAATTTCAATGGCTACAAGGTCAATATGTGCCGGAATAATTTCCACATGAGTTGCGTTTGAAGCAATGATGCACTCTTCGGCCGTTGCAGAATGCTCAATAAGTTGATAGGAACCTATTTCAACACCTTCTACATCAACCCCTAAACTAGATGTTGCGTTGGCTTGCGGATCGGCATCAATTAACAATACTCTTTTTTCTAATGCACCTAAGGAAGCGGCTAGATTTACTGATGTTGTTGTTTTTCCAACACCTCCTTTTTGGTTGGCTATTGCAATGATTTTACCCATTAAATGATCTGATTTTAGAAGTGGTAAAAATACAATTATTTACGAGTTTAAAAAATGATACTTGTTAACAAAGCCACCTTGATTTTAAAAGACTCCGTCTTGAAAAATGCGGAAAGGCTGATGGTTTGTTTTCAGCGCTTTAACTGTGTTTGAATCGATTATCGGACAAATTGAGTTTATTTTATCATCTGTATTTTCGTTTTAAAAGCTATTTAATTCACGTAGGAAAAGGTGTGTTTATTTATTTCTTATCTTTTTTTGCACGGATCATCGCTTCGAGTTGGTCCCACATTTCTTCTGGAATTTGTTCCAATAAATTAAACTGTCCGGCGCCTTTTAGCCATTCGCCGCCGTCAATGGTAATCACTTCGCCATTGATATAAGCCGAGAAATCAGAAACTAAATAGGCTGCTAAATTTGCTAGTTCCTGATGTTCGCCCACACGCATTAAGGGGACTTTTTTGGCCATATCAAACTTGTCTTTTAAATCGCCCGGCAGGAGACGATCCCAAGCGCCTTGTGTTGGAAAAGGTCCTGGAGCAATGGCATTAAAACGCATACCGTATTTTGCCCATTCTACCGCGAGACTTCGCGTCATGGCCAATACACCAGCTTTTGCCGTGGCACTTGGCACCACGTAAGCTGAGCCTGTCCATGCATAAGTCGTCACAATATTGAGGACATTCGTATTGGTTTGTTTGGCATCAATCCAGTGTTTGCCAAAAGCCAAAGTGCAGTTTTTAGTGCCTTTTAAAACAATGTCAATAATCGTGTCAAAAGCATGGGCTGAAAGTCGCTCAGTCGGCGAAATGAAATTTCCTGCAGCGTTATTGAGGAGTACATCTACTTTGTCAAATTTGTCGAGCGTTCCTTTCAACATGGCTTCGACCTCGTCATAATTGCGAACGTCACATTGCAATGGGAGGCAAGTGCCCTTGGTTTCTTTTTCCAATTCCTCAGCCGTAGTTTTTAATTTGTCGAGGTCACGTGACGTAATAGCGACATTGGCACCCAATTCCAAGAAATATTTCGACATGGCTTTGCCTAATCCGCTGCCGCCGCCAGTAACTACGATTGTTTTTCCTTTTAGAGCATCATCTCTAAGCATTTTTTGAGTATAGTTCATGCTGTTTGTTTTTAAATGGTGAATTTAAAATTAATGATAATATGTTACGATTGTGTTTTTGAGATGTCAAATTACTCATAATGGATGGGTTTTCTTGCTTGCTTGTCAAAAGAAGGACTCATAAATCCTAAGAAACCCAGAAAATAATTAATTGTAGAAAACTATAGCATATTCATTTTGTTATATCTTTATAATCAATTAATTATCCAAAAATATGAAAAAACATATCCCTCTTTTAAAAATTGCATTCGCAATAGTTTTGTTTTTGTCGCTATCCCTTTGCGCAACCGCTCAAATTAAAGAAATTGCAAGCGTTGAAGGCATTACCGAATACCAGTTGGACAATGGGCTCAAAGTCCTTTTGTTTCCTGATAATTCCGCACAAACCATAACGGTTAACATCACTTATATGGTAGGCTCCCGCCATGAAGGTTATGGCGAAAAAGGCATGGCGCATTTATTGGAGCACATGGTGTTTAAGGGTACGCCTAACCATCCTAACATTCCGGAAGAATTATCTTCACACGGCGCACGACCCAACGGTACTACTTGGTATGATCGCACTAATTATTTCGAGACTTTCAATGCCACCGACGAGAATTTGGATTGGGCTTTAGACCTGGAATCCGATCGAATGGTTAATTCCTATATTGCTAAAAAAGACTTGGAATCTGAGTTTTCGGTAGTTCGCAATGAATTTGAAATGGGAGAGAATTCGCCTAGCAGGGTGTTGCTCGAAAACGTTGCTAGTGCAGCATATTTATGGCATAATTACGGACAATCCACCATTGGGAATCGCTCGGATATTGAGCGTGTGCCTATTGAAAATTTGCAAGCTTTCTATAAGAAATACTACCGTCCCGATAATGCCATCTTAATGGTGACGGGCAAGTTTGATACCGAAAAAACCTTGGCGTTAATTCAACAGAAATTTGGCGCTATCAAAAAGCCAGAAGTTAAATTAAATGACATCCCAACCATTGAGCCAGAACAAGATGGTGAAAAACGCGTCAGTTTAAATCGGGTGGGCGATTTGCAAATTGTTTCCGCACTTTATCACGTGCCAGCAGGATCTCATGAAGATGCCGCGGCAATGGCCATTGCTGAAGAGGTTTTGACTAATGAGCCTTCCGGCAGATTGTATAAAGCCTTAGTGGATGGTAAAAAAGCTTCAGGGATTTGGTCGTTTACACCGTTTACCAAAGAACCTGGATTTCTGTACATTAATGTCGATGTGCCTTCAGATAAGTCCTTGGCAGACGCCGAAAAAACCTTATTGAGCACTTTAGATGGATTGGCATCCAACCCGATAACGGAAGCCGAATTAAATCGGGCGAAAGCCAATTTGTTAAAGCAAATAGATCAGGTTTTTAGAAACTCATCTTACTTGGGCACCTATATGAGTGAATTTATTGGCGCAGGCGATTGGCGATTGGCCTTCATTTTTAGAGACCGTATTGAGGAGATGACAGTTGCTAAAGTAAATGCCGCCATTAAAAAATACGTCATTCCTACCAACAGAACGGTAGGGAATTTTGTCCCAACCAACAATCCCGTGCGTATTGGTATTCCACATACTGAGGATGTGGCAGGTTTAGTGGCCAATTATAAGGGCAAAGAAGCCATGGATGCAGGACAGGCATTTGATGTGTCTTATGAAAACATTCAAAACACCTTACAAACGGGTTCTTTGAAAGATAGTCAGATTGAATATGGATTCATCAAGAAGGATAATCGTGGTAAAACCGTAAATCTGACCTTCGATTTGCGCACCGGAAATGTAAACCAGCTCATGAACAAAGGTCTTCTGGCAAAATATACCGCGAACATGTTGAATAAAGGGACTAAAACGAAATCCAGACAAGATATTGAAGATGAGTTAAGTGCCTTGAAATCGTCGATTTATTTTAATGGTTCCAACGGACGTCTTACGGCATCTATCAATAGCACGGAAGAAAATTTAATGGCCACTTTGGCTTTAATGACAGATATGTTGAAAAATCCAGTATTTGATGTCAAAGAATTGGAGAAACTAAAAACGCAAGATTTGGCGAGTCTTGAAGAAAATAAATCGGATCCGCAAGCGGTTGTCGTAAGGCAAATTGGGTTGTTAAACAATCCTTATAAAAAAGGGCATCCGTTATATAATATGACTTTAGACGAAGAAATTGCTGCCATAAAAGCGGTAAATGTCGCTGAATTAAAAGCTTACCATAAGGATTTTTATGGTGTGAATAAAAGTGCCTCCGTCGTGGCTATTGGGAATATGAATGAAGAGGCTGTCAAAACATATTTTGATAAAAACTATGCCGATTTCAAATCTGATAAACCCTATACAGAAATCAGTAATAAGTTTCAAAACAGTAAGCCTGCAAATGAAAATCTCATCACACCAGATAAGAAAAATGCGTTGACCTTAGGTGTTTTATCCTTTGAAGGAAGTCAGTATGATAAAGATTTTGCAGCCTTGCAGGTTGCGGGCGAAATTTTTGGTGGTGGATTCCTAAACTCGCGCATTGCCGAACGTTTACGTCAAAAAGATGGCGTAAGTTATGGTGCAGGAGGTTATGTAAATGTTGATCGCAGTAATGACGATAAAAACTCTACCATATTTATTTATGCCATTTATGCACCAGAAAATGCAACGAAAGTACAACAAGGCTTCAAAGAAGAAATTGCGCGTTATATGGCTGATGGCATTACTGAGGACGAGCTTAAAAATGCCGTGAACGGATGGGTACAGGAGCAAAATGTATCCAGAGCTAAGGACGGGGAGTTGGCAGGTGTGATCAATACCAATTTGTATTATAATCGCGATATGATGTTTCAAAAAAACATTGAAGAGGATGTTAAAAAGCTAACGGTTGAAGATGTCAATAAAGTCATCACTAAGTATTTTATAAACTTTGAAAACTGGACCGTTGTCAATGGTGGCGATTTTAAAAATCCTGAAATTAAGCAAGGTGATAAAAAAATAGATTAGCAAAAAATCGTTCAAAAATATAGACCCGCTTCATCAGATTTGACCTTGAAGCGGGTTTTTATATTTTTTAAATTCGGGTTTTATGAAGTTCTTAAAAAATCGATAACTCATACAGATGGATGGTTATGAGTGTTTTGTGAGGCTTTTCGGCATGTGGATTATCTTCAGAAATAACTAAAATTAGATACTCTAATAACTATTTAAATTTTGTAAATTTGCCTGCGTTTAACAACGCATCATGGCAACTACTACAAAATACATATTCGTCACTGGAGGAGT
>NZ_JBDSLS010000056.1:0-6888 GCF_039916245.1 Gelidibacter sp. | reverse complement strand
GATTTACCAATCAAACAATTTCCCAATTTACATCACCTAAATCTAATGCGCCATTCATATTAACCGTCAGCCATGACACACCTGGAAAAGCTTCTTCTATAGTCATCGAAAAACCACTTAAAGTCCCGTGTTCCAAGTTTGTTTGAGCTTCATTTTGCAACTTATCCATCAGTTTTTCATATTGTTCATCGGTCAAATTAATGCGTATCTGTTTCATAAGGATTTCTTTTAAAAGTCTTTCTAATTAAATGTGATTTTTTCATTGAATACCACAAAGATAAATCCTAACTACGCCAAAAGGTGGCGGTTTGATTTTTGTTAGCGTTTGTAATAGACGGATTAGAGATGATTTTAAAAACAGATGAGTGCTTACAAATCTTTGTCTTCATTCTTGTGAAGATTTTTGAAGGAAAGCTCATATATCACTATTGTCCGGAAAAGAATTAAGACCGCTCCGCTGATAGAACCAAGAACAAAGACTAAACACGTAATTAATTGAAAACATGGGCGGTGAAACTCATAAATAGAATGGATTATGATGTTTTACCAATAGTTTTCAAAAACCGAGAAATGAAGAAGGTAGAGGATCAAAAACGTTGAAAGACCTTTGTTGATTACGATTCTTACAAGATCAATGCAACTTTAATCGGACAACAATGCTCATATATATATTATCTGAAATCTACACCTATCCCGAAGTTCAGGAAGCTTTTCGAATCACTGAGCCGTATAACATTCATATTCGGGTGGTACTGCGTGATCAATTGCATCTACAGCAATTTATAGACAAATTGATTAATTATGGAAGTCCGACGACGCTTCTTATGCTTACGGAAATTGAGAAAAGCTGACGATTATTTTTTATGACCTCAGGAACTATGAAACAAAAAAGCACTTCTAAAAAAATTAGAAGTGCTTGATCATCTTTTTAAAATTGATGAAATTGTCTGTTAGATATTCGCAAATAAGTTCGTCATGCTTTTACTTTAATAAACTTAAGTCGGCCACACCAGCAACTTCTGTTGACATTTCGCCTAACCAGCCCATATCAGCTTGGATTCCTGTTTGGATCTTTACGAAATCAATACCGCTTAAACGGACCGGTTTTCCGTCTTTATCAATCGCATCTGCAATATTAATTTTGTCTCCACCAGACGTATTATCAGCATAACCGTACTCAAATGGTGCACTGGTAATCATTGAAGCATTACTCCTGTCGATATTACTATCTGATAACAATGTTCCAGAAACAGTATAAGAATTTGCCGTAATCCATTCTGGATAATAGGCTTGTTTATGAAATGCATTTTTCAAGACAAACCCCGTATTCCCTTTATTATCTTCCCATGCGATATTGTCTTCTATCTTTTCTGGTCTAAAGTAAATCACTTTATAATCTCTATAAGTTCCTTCCAGAGTATGTGCACTTCCTTTAATTTCATACCAGGTATCATCTGGCAATCCATTGCCATTATCATCCTGCATCACATAAACAACACCAGGCTCAGCAAAAGTGGCCGATGCATTTCCGTAAATGATAAAATCATTTTCCCCTTCACGATTGATCACGGTATGATCAAAAGCATAACTTACAAAACCTCCCCAGGCTCCCAAGGTTACTGAACCACGTTTTCCGATAAGACTTTCAGCACTTGCCAAATTCCCCGGATTCTTATTTATAAACTGCCCAGGTGCTGGATAATATTCTAAAAGCTGCGTTACATACGCACTACTGTCATCAGTAATCGGTCTTAATTTAGCGTCCACAGTGATTGTGTATTTATAAGTAAAGATGCCTGTTTCGTTAGAAGCTTCATAAGACAACACATAGGTTCCTGAATTTGTAGGCTCAAAAACATACGTATCAGCAGTGGCCACGATACTATCCCCTAAGGTCCATTTTTCAGTATATTCGGAGTTGTTTTGATTGACTGCTGCAAATTCTAAAAGATCTCCAACAGCAATCTGAAATTCCTTTTCTGATTTGGACATCGCTATTTGTGGTTCTAAAACCGCAACGGCGTCATCATCATTTGAGCAGGACGTAACTAGTAGGGCGAGGCCAAAAAAGGCAACAAGTAATTGTTTGTAATTGGTTTTCATTGTATTCATTATTTAAGGTTTAAATTATTCGTATTTGAAAGTAATATGTGCGGGAATATCGCCTGTTTGGACTGACCATTTCAGTGCTCCGTCTGGCGTAAAACAGTAGAGGTTGCCAGGCGTTACATAATCTTTGGCATCTGTGATCAACACCTCATCGGTTTCAGGATGGACTGCAATTCCGTAGGGCATTTCAATCAGGCTTTTATCTTTTTCGGAAATAAAGGTTTTATCCAACAAGGTTTCTGTTTTAGTGTCCAGCATGAGGTATGAAATCTCATAATTGCCAGTGATATAGCTAAACTCTGAATTATACATATAAGCGATATCCTTATGAATGGTCAAATTGCTGACGCCGATATCAAAGCTTTTTTTCACAGTTTCTGTTTTGGTATCGACCACCAACAACCTGGAAGGCGTCTCATAATAATCGCCTCTTGAAGTCACATATAAGTCACCTTCACTATCGATTTTTAGACGATGCAGATTTATAGCCACTTCTATCCGCTTGGTTTCCGTAAACGCATTGACATCAATAACTGAAATGGTCGATTCATAATTTGGAGGACTATAGCCGCCCGAGTTTGCCACGTAAATTTTATCATTATACGCCACCAATTCTTCAGGCTGACGCCCTACTTCAACGCGACGCGTAATCTTCAAGCTGGTGGTATCAATTTCGGCCACGATGCCGTTGGGATTGCTGGCATTTCCTACGCCTCCCAAGTAGCTACTTAAATACGCTTTTCCTTTATAAAATGTGAGGTACCGAGGATTATCGATGTCAATTTGTTTAATCCGTTTTCCCGTATCGGCATCAAGCACCTCCACTTTATTGGAACCATTAACCACTACGTATAGTTTTGAACCATAGATGCCCATGGCGTTTCCAACGTCTCCCAATCCACCCACGAGTTCGGGATTGGCCTTACTGAATACACTGCTTTTGTATTCGCCTGTTTCATAATCCATATAATCCAGCGAGGCTTTATTCATCGCCATATTGCCTTCATTGAGGAGGTAAAAACCTTTAACTGCGGTTGGGGTTTGGCCTCCAGGATTTTGAACGTCATCTTCAATAGCAGGGTCATCGGTCTGGCACGCGTACATGCCGAAGAAAATCATTAGTAATAAACTGAGCTTTTTCATACTTTTTTTAATTAGAATTCATAATTGAGGTTCAGCCGAAAGGATCTTCCGGGCATTGGGAAATTCTTAATGACGGCGTATTGCTGGTCGAATAAATTATTGACTTCCAAGCCTAACTTTAAAGGATTTTTCCCTGAAAAAGGAAGCGCATAATTGATCGACATATCATGCGTGTACCATGGTTGCAGATAATTGGAAGCGATATTGGCCTTTTGGCTATAACGTTCGCCCGTATAGATAAAACTGTAATTAAGGGAGATGGCTTTATAATCTAGCATCAAACTCAAACCACCACTATGCTTGGGAACGTACGGAATTTGTTGGCCAAAACTGTTGCCGCCGGGCGTCACATCTAAGGATTCTTGAAACGTATAGGTAAGAATTGTTGTGTAATTAAATTCAGGACCGATTTTCCCCGAAGTAGTCATATTGGTTTCGATGCCATTGGTCTCAACTTCCCCAAGATTATACATCGTCCATCTAAAAAGATTGGTGCCCGGAATGGCCACAATTTTATCGGTAATCCAGATTTTGTAAATATCACTAGTCACATTAAAAACCGTATTCCAGATTTCATTCTGCCAAGAAAAACCCAAATTGACTTGTTCGGAATACTCAGGATTTAAAAACGTATTTCCCACAAAAGTGTAATACAAATCATTGAACGACGGCATTCTGAACATCTTTTTATAAAAACCACGAAGTCTTAAATCGGGCGAAGCAAAAGGCTGCACATTAAAAAGAAGCGTTGGCGAAAATTCCTGAAAATCATCTGCCGCTTCATAATATTTCACAGATTCATAGATGCCTGTACTTAAAATACTCGTTTGGATCGTGAACCTATCAAAAGTCAAATCGGACGCCAGAACATTTAATAAGGTATTTCTCTTTGGATAGGCAAACCGATACAAATTGGCTTGCATGACATTCTGCTGAACATCGGTCGCCAAACTCAAGGTCCAATACGACTTGGCTTTATAGGTATGCACCAAGGATAAATAATACTCTTGCTGGTCATAAGTGTTTTCCAGAAATCCGCTGGTCGTGACAATCTCAGGATCCAGATACCGCGAATAATCGACGCCGTATTTACCGCGGACTTTCACGCTGTATCTCTCACTAAATTGATGTTTATAATCGGCCTGCAGAAAATCATTCCGATCCCACAACCGTTGCGGACGCGCAAATCGGTTCGCCACAATAGCTCCTGGCAAACCTCTTTCCGAATTGTAATGGTAATATTTCACGTTCCAAGTGTCTTGGTTTTTGTGTTGGCCATGTACCGACGCTTCCACACGATACGACCTGATATCAGCATTATTTCGTACCGCCGTGGTATCGTAAACCCCGTTGGAATATTGAAATTTATAGCGACCATGAGCGCTGACCAGCTCGGTACTGACGCGGGCTGAAAGAGCATTGTTGATTTTGTAATTGAGATTGATGGACGGATTAAAAAGTCCGAAGGAACCGGACCGGACACCTACTGCTAATTGATAGGTTTCGCCGGGTTCAAATTTCGGCGTTTTTGTTTGCAGATAAATGGTATTTGCCGAAGCATAGGATTTTGCCGATTGTTGCATTTCACTGTGCTGGCCTTGATAAAGACTGACCTTCTCCATATTGTCCAGCGAAAACTTCCCGAGATCGACCTGCCCGTTTTGCGCATTCCCCAATTGAATACCGTCAAAAAATACGCCCGTATGTTGGGAGCCCATACTGCGGACATTTACCGTTTTGATACCGCCAATGCCGCCGTAATCCTTGAGTTGAATGCCGCTGAAATACCGCAACGCATCGGCCACACTCAAGCTATTGAGTTTTTTAAGTTGCGCTCCCGAAAGTGATTGGACTGGCGCTGGCGAGGTATGAGATTCGAAGCGATTTTTGTCGTGATTTAACAATATTTCTTGCAGTTCAATAGGAACCAAAGTATCGCGCTTTTGAGACCAAAGCAGTGTCGGACACAAGAGCATTCCAAGAAATAATATTTTAATAGGGCTTAAATAGGTCCTCATAATGACATTGCGCCGACGAGGAATCACAAGAAAGGTAAACGACTTCGAAAGTACCGAAGCGTTTATAAAACCAATCCAAGCTTCAATCCCCGAAAGCCTTATAGAATTACAAGAAATGGCAGGTATTCTGACTTGCTTTATCCACCCGGCCTTCCCATCTTAAAAGACAGTGACCATTATTGGGCTTCATCAAAAAGCTTACAGCTGCGGGACAGTTCTGGATTTACACCAGATTCCCATTTAATGCCTACCGAAGTAGGCAACCTTTTCTAAAATAAAGTGCAAAGCTAGATATTAATTTTAGAATCGGGTTGAATATGATTAACAATTTTCGTGAGGACGCCTTTCAAGCTAGCGCCAACAAAGTATTTATAGTGTATAGGATCTGTTACCAATCCAATCTCCGGCTAGCGCTCGTTTGTAACGAGTGCCGTATCCAATATGACATACGGCCACAAACCACAAAAACAGGAGCCTACTTTATTATAAAATTTGCTTTTGTTGCTCATGCAACTGACATAGAACTTGTTTGCAACATGAAGTTCTTTGTGGGCACCCGTTGAAAACGGGCGCTAGCGTATTATATAAGACATACGTTTGCAAAGGATACAAAATAGAACTCGGCTCATCTACAACCAGTGATGTATTATTTTAAGCCATATATTTCCAAAAGTTACCAAATAGGCATCGGCTAGCTTGCAAAAAGCGCAATATCAAATAAGTCAGACATAATAACTCAACGAACATCAACCCATAAAACCAGGGTCATCAATTTCAAGCACCGTATGATCGTCCTGAAAATTCCGTGCGCTTGAGTATTTATAGTGTAAAGGGTCTATTACCAATCCAATCACCACCGGATTATTATGAATGTAGTTAATCTTTTGCTTGATGACTTTGTCAGTCCAAAGTTCGATGGGGTGGTTATGATGTTGCCAAAGTTGAAATTGAGATACGTTGGCAGATTTCTTTCCCGCGCGTTCCAACATCCATAGCAACCATTCCTTTCTACTCTCTTGCGAATTGCTTGCTATTGCCTCAACAATCCTTTTAGATGTATGTTTCTTGAAATCCCTTAATAATTCCATAGGCTTTTCATTCGCAGAACGAAAAACCATATGGACATGACTCGGCATAAAACAATAAGCGTAAAGTTCCATACCTTTGTGCGACCTACAATAACTGATACTGTTTGCCAATACATTAAAATAGACTTGTCTTGTAAATATGTCCAGCCAATACACGGTTGCAAACGAGACAAAATAAAGACCTGCCTTGTTATGGAATTTATACTTCCTACTCATATGACTAATATACAACTTGTTACCAAAGAAATAAATCTTTATGGGCACTCGTTGCAAACGAGCGCTAGCTTCGAGTAAAAAAAGCACAAATATCTAGACTTGAAAATAGTACTGGAAATGTAACTTTTGAAACGGTAATGAGAATTTTCAACGCATTAGGAGCAAAACTGAATTTAACTCTTCAAAGGTAAAATAACGATTTGCCAATAAACTGTATAAACCATTGGTCTGAGACTATTTGTATTGTTCGCAAATAAAACTCACAACTTCTAGTACCTTTAAACATTATTGGCAATTTAAAAACAAAATGAGAA
>NZ_JBDSLS010000055.1:0-12630 GCF_039916245.1 Gelidibacter sp. | reverse complement strand
TCGCACCGCTATTTTATTAAATAAATTGATTAGGTTTGTAGCCATGACCAAACAGCCGGAAACAGGATTAGTAAATGCAAAAGAAGTTGCCCAAGCCATACATTTAGATAGATATGGCGTTTTTGGTACGTTTTGCGGTTGGGTGCTTATGAAAGTACTTAAAATATCCAAAATTAATAAGGTTTATAATCGCAATAAACATTTAAGCAACGTTGAGTTTTTAGATGCTCTTTTAGACGATTTTCAGATTCGTTTTGAAATTCCTGAAGATGATTTAAAACGATTGCCAAAAGATGGCGCATACATAACCGTATCGAACCATCCGTTGGGAGGAATTGACGGGATTTTGCTGCTCAAATTAATGTTGGAGCAACGCGATGATTTTAAGATCATCGCCAATTTCCTACTAGAGCGTATTGAACCGATGAAGCCTTTCATCATGCCGGTCAATCCATTTGAAGACCGAAAAGATGTCAAGTCAAGTATTTCAGGATTTAAAGCTGCGCTTTCGCATTTGCGTGATGGACATCCATTAGGCGTATTTCCAGCAGGAGAAGTGTCCACTTATAGAGATGGTAAATTGGTTGTTGACCGCCCGTGGGAAGAGGCTGCAATGAAACTTGTCCGAAAGGCAGAAGTTCCTGTAGTGCCTATTTATTTTCATGCTAAAAACAGCCAGCTTTTTTATAAGCTTTCTAAAATCAGTGATACGTTCCGGACGGCAAAATTGCCTTCAGAAGTGCTGACCCAAAAACGACGTGTTATTAAGGTTAGGATAGGAAGACCAATTTCTGTAGCAGACCAAAAAGAATTGTCTACCCTTCAAGAGTTTTCAGAATTTTTAAGAAAGAAAACCTATATGTTGGCCAATTCTTTTGATCAAAAGGGCAATATTCTGAGCAATATTTCTTCAACCTTGAAAGTTCCAAAACCTATCAAAAACATCGTCACACCAGTGAGTGTGGAAGATATGAAGAAGGAAGTGGATTTTTTACGTGAAAATGACGGCCGACTTTTACAAAGCAAAAACTACGAAGTCTTTTTGACTGACTCCCAGAACATTCCCAATATTTTGCGTGAAATCGGACGCTTGCGTGAAATCACGTTTCGTGAAGTTGGCGAAGGCACCAACCAATCCATCGATTTAGATCCGTTTGATAATTATTATCACCACATGTTTTTGTGGGATAATGAATCTCATAAATTGGCGGGAGCTTATCGTATGGGCTTAGGTTCAAAAATATTTGCTGCTTATGGTATTGACGGGTTTTATCTTCAGGATCTATTCCGTTTTGAGCCCGAACTTTATAAAATGATGAGCGAATCCATTGAAATGGGACGTGCTTTTATCATTAAAGAATACCAGCTCAAACCCATGCCTTTGTTCCTTTTATGGAAAGGTATCGTACATACCACTTTGCGTTATCCAGAACATAAATATTTAATTGGTGGCGTGACCATTAGCGATAAATTTACCAACTTTTCAAAATCGCTGATGATTGAATTTATGAAATCCAATTACTACGATCCTTATATCGCACAATATGTGCATCCTAAAAAGGAGTTCAAGGTCAAGTTAAAGGATGCCGATAAGGACTTTGTTTTTGATGAAACCGCAGCCGATTTGGTGAAATTCGACAGGATTATTGATGAATTGGAACCAGGCACTTTGCGTTTGCCTATACTCATCAAAAAGTACATTAAACAAAATGCGAAGGTGGTTGCGTTTAATGTTGATCCATTGTTCAACAACGCTGTGGATGGCTTAATGTACATCAGAATAGCCGACTTACCAGAAAGCACCGTGAAACCTGTGATGGAAGAATTTCAAGCGGAGATGGAGCGGAAATTTGCGGAGAATGGGGATGCTCCTGAAGTCTAAAAATAATTCCTTATTGCCTAATTCTTAATTATAAAACTTCTCTTATTCTTTCCTTCTATAAATCTTTTGCGTTTTATTAGGAGTTGCAATATCCTCTTAAACATTGAATTAAATACAAATTTTAATTGATTTTACAAAAGCCGAATAATATAATTTTCAGCTTTTGTAAAATGATTAAAACCAAGGTTTCTTGCCTGCTTGATAGGTAGCGTAAAATTCAGCATCAGATTTTGTAAGGTAGATAATACCTTCAATTAATCCCACTAATCCTGTTGCCCAAATTACAAATATGCCAATACCTACACAGGAGAGTACCATGCCAATTAATGTGGCTCCTAATAAAATTCCGCCTTCTTTATTGTACCCTAGTATAAATTTGTGGACACCTAAAGATCCTACGAGAATAGCAAGAATACCAGCTAATATTTTTTTATTCTCACCTGGGGTGTTTCCGAAGGCTTCTTTTGCTCCTGATGAGAACTCTTTAGCACTTTTTTTAGCTCCATCTGAAAATTCCTCAGCAGAACGTTTGACGTCTTCTGTAAATTTTTTATTGTTATCTTTTGCGCTGTCCAGCATATCGTCACTTAAATTGTTATTTTCAGTCATCTTCCTTGTAATGTTTTAAAAGTTAGAAGTTTAAAGGTAGCAAAAAAAAGATTTGATTTAACAAAAAAGACTTTATGACTGAATTCAAAGCCCAACTTTTAGGGTTTTTCAATGCACATAATTAGTGTTTGAAACTTAAATATCAATAGGACTTTGAAATGGCCTTTATTTTATCAACAATAGTCTGTGCCAGTTTTTCTTTACTTTCTATGGTCCAACCTGCCACATGTGGGGTTAAGAGGACATTTTCTGCTTGGATGAGGTATTTGAATGCCTGTGGCATTTCAGAAGTAAATAGGTCTTCAAAAGATGACTTTTCGTATTCTAAAACATCTAATCCTGCGCCAAGAATTTTTTTAGATTTTAAAGCAGCTACCAAATCTTTAGTCACGACACTTTTACCACGCGCTGTATTAATGAACCAAAATGGTTTTTTGAATGCGTTGATAAAGTCGGCGTTGACTATGCCTAAGGTCAATGGTGTTTGTGGTGTATGTAAACTCACAACATCCACTTGGTCTTGGAATTCTTTTAGAGACACTTGTTTGGCATTGTCATCGCCTACATTGGCTTTGATGTCATAACAGATCACTTCAACTTCAAAGCCGCGTAGTTTTTTGGCAAAAGCTTTGCCCATATTGCCATAACCAATAAGACCAACGGTTTTTCCATCGAGTTCAATACCTCTATTATCTTCACGAAGCCATTTCCCAGAGCGCACTTCACGGTCTGCTTTATTGAGTTTGTTAAATAAAGATAGGAGCATGCCCAAAGCGTGTTCGCCAACGGCGTTTCTGTTGCCTTCTGGTGCCGCGATGAGGTGGATGCCTTTTTGTTGAGCGTAGTCACAATCAATGTTTTCTAATCCTGCACCAACGCGACCGATAAATTTTAGGTTTTTAGCGGCATCTAAAAACTGTTTATCAATGCTAAAACGGCTTCTTAAAATGACACCGTCATAATTCTGTATTTTAGCTTCAATGGCTTGTTTGGAAGACGTATAATCTTCATCATTTTGATAGCCCATAGCGTAGAGCTGATCGATGAGTAAACGATGGTTGGTATCGAGGTGGAGGATTTTCATGGTAACATTCCTGCGTAGGCAGGAATCTATTTTTAAAAGTTCATAATTTCAAAATTAAGAAAAGGCATTTTGATTTCTGTCAATTTTACTTAAGAAATAAGAATGGTGATCAGAATATTTTCATTTGATCCTTTTTGATTTCGACGTCTTTAAAAATTTAATCACAAACTAACTTCTCCTCCTTTTGAAGGAGGAGTGGCTTCTGCTTCAGGATAGAAGCAGAAGACGAGGTGGTTTTTCAGTATAATTTCTGAGCTGTCAAACCCCTCAGGTTTTTACTTGTCCACCGAAGCTTCAGCGTAGGAGGAAAACCTGAGAGGTTTAGGGAGTTTATTTTTTTACTGAATTTGTGAGATTCTATAACCCTTCCGTCTTCAATTCCTTTTCTGGAATTGAAACCACCTTCCCTTGAAAAAAGGGAAGGAATTTTGAATCTTGCAGTTTTTAAAATGAGACTGATAGGAATTCTCCTCCTTTGAAAGGAGGAGTGGCTTCTGCTTCAGAATAGAAGCAGACGACGCGGTGGTTTTGAGCTTGATTTATGAGTTGTCAAACCTCTCAGGTTTCTAAAACCTGAGAGGTTTTGTGTGGTTAATTTGTTTATGGATTTGTGAGATTTTACAACCCTTCCGTCTTTAAGCCCTTTTCTGGGCTTAAATCCACCTTCCCTTGAAAAAAGGGAAGGAATTTTTAACATCGAAAATATTGGGAGCAGAGCAGTTTTCATTTGAGATGTATTTCAAATTTTGTTTCTAACTAACTACTTTTCTTTTAAATGCCAAATTCGCGTTAGCGATTGTAATGAAAATCCTTTTGCTTTTCGCAAAAGATTGCAATGGAAAGCGCGACCTGAAAGGGAACGCCCTAAATATTAAAGCCTAAAAACTTCGAGAATTATTAGCAGAAGAGCACTTTATGTTCAATATTGATAATCTACCATATAGTGTCAACTTAACAAGTTAACTTTTAACCGTGCAATTTGCCTTAGCGATTACTCAGCATTTTTATTATAAACTATGGTATTCGTGAATGCTCCGCATTTGAAATGGAAATCCTTTTGCTTTTCGCAAAAGATTGTAATGGAAAGCGCGACCTGAAAGGGAACGCCCAAAACATTAAAAACCTAGAACCCTAAAACCCTAGAATCATCTTAGCGACGAGAAAATAAGTTAAAATCCCGAAAACATCATTACTGGTAGTAATAAACGGTCCCGTGGCTACGGCTGCATCAATGCCACGACGGTCCAAGAATATTGGCATTGAGGTTCCAATGACTGCGGCCATCATAATAACTGTTACCAAGGCCACACAAATGGTTAGGGATTCTAAATAGGTGGTATGAAATCCGAAATGACTGATCATTAAAACGACAAAGGCAATTGCCAACCCGTTGACCAATCCTAAGAGTAATTCTTTAAAAAGACGATGGATAATATTGCTGTCAATGGTGCCATTTGCCAAACCTTTAACCACGATGGCGGAAGATTGTACGCCTACATTTCCTGCCGTGGCCTGCACTAACGGAATAAAAAGTAACAAGGCGGGGAATTGCATCATGGCATCACTGAACCCATTAATGATACTGGCGGCACCGATACCTCCAAACATTCCAATAAGAAGCCAGGGCAAACGCGCTTTTGTAAGTTGCCAAATGCTATCATCAGCTTCCACATCTCCCGTAATACCGGCGGCCAATTGGTAATCTTTATCGGCTTCTTCAATCATGACGTCGATAATGTCGTCAATGGTGATGCGTCCTAATAAAACCATATCATCGTCAACCACAGGAATGGCTTCCAAGTCATATTTGGCCATGATTTTTGCGACTTCTTCGGGATCTTCGTCCACTTTTACATAATCGACATTTTTGATGTAGATGTCGGCAATTTTCTCATCACTTTTGGCGATAATTAAATCTTTTAAAGACAAGCGTCCAATGAGTTTGTTTTGCTTGTTGACGACATAAATAGAATGGACTCGAGTCACATCCTTGGCCTGCCCTCTGATGCGGCGCAAACAGCTGGCAACGGTCCAGGTTTCGTAGACTTTAACCAATTCCTTGGCCATGAGTCCGCCCGCAGTATCTTCGTCATAGGCCAGTAATTCGGTAATTTCAGCCTTATGATCTTCGTCTTCCAAGTGATGGATGACTTCACGTTGACGTTCTTCAGAAAGTTCCGAAAGAATATCAGCAGCATCATCCGTGTCCAAAGCCTGTACTTCGTCAGCGATTTCCTTGGAGGACAGGTTGCGCAATATTTTTTCTCGATGGTCTTCATCCAGCTCCATCAGGATTTCTGAGGTGGTTTCAGAATCGAGAAGTTTGATCACATACACTGCATCTTCCAGATCAACTTCATCTAGAATTTCAGCAATATCAGCGTAATGGAATTCATTTAAAAGTCGGTGGAGCTCGTCATCGTTTTTATCTTCGATAAGTTGCTGAACTTGTTCAATGAGTTCGTCAGTTAGCTCAAATTGTATGTTCTCTCTTTCTTCTGCCAAATGGATTGTTTTTAAAGATTAACGATCGTTTTCAATCAGTTGTGTTAGTTCGATGAACTGCTGTACGCTTAATTGTTCGGGACGTTTTCCAAAGATAGGGTTTGATTTCAAGCTTTCAGAGAGATCCAGTGAATTTAAACTGTTTCGAAGCGTTTTACGGCGTTGTTGAAAGCCTGTTTTTACAACTCTAAAAAGGAGTTGCTCGTTACAGTCCAGTTTGAAGTTTTCTTTCCTTTTTAATAAGAGCACGCCAGAATCCACTTTTGGTGGTGGATTGAATACTGAAGGCGGAACCGTAAAAAGATATTCGGCATCATAAAATGCCTGTGTTAAAACCGAAAGTATGCCATACACCTTACTGCCTTCCTTAGAGCAAATGCGCAGTGCCACTTCTTTTTGGAACATGCCTGAAAACTCTGGAATTTGATCGCGCATCTCTAAAGTCTTGAACAGGATTTGCGATGAAATATTATAAGGAAAATTCCCGATAATGGCGAAAGGCTCATCTCCAAAAACTTCTTTTAAGTTATACTTTAAGAAATCTTTTTCAATGATGCGATCGGCAAGATGAAGATAGTTTTTTTGAAGGTAGTCTACCGATTCTGTGTCAATTTCGATGACATGCGTTGTGATGTCTTTTTTAAGCAAATACTTGGTCAAAACGCCCATGCCTGGCCCGATTTCAAGCACATGATCATAACCTTTGAAAGAAAGTGAATCGGCAATTTTTTCAGCAATACTTTCATCAGTCAAGAAATGTTGACCCAAATGTTTTTTTGCTCTGACTTGATTATCTTTTGACATAGTTGGAAGTTGGAAGCACGATGCTTGAAGTACGAAGTTAGTGAGAATTTATTTTTGAGAAGAGAAGTTTTTTGTTTTTCTCGCAGAGGCGCAGAGTCACAAAGTTTCAGAATGAGAAGCGTCTCTTCTCTTTATTCTTTTCTCTATTTTCTAATTAATTAAACTTAACTGAGTATTCATCAATAACTTCCAGTTCTGTACGGAATGACAATACCTTATCGCCAAAGATTTGGAAACCGACGTCACGTAACTTATCAGCATCGTTTTTATAATAACTTTCGAGGGCTTCACGAGATTTTGCTCTGTATTGCACGGAATACGTGACACTGCCTTCAGGATCGTGGACCAGAACTTTAGTCAATTTGGCTTCAGTAAAATGGCCTGTTGCCAAAACATGAGGAATGTGTTCTTTGATCCAAGCGAGCCATTGGTCGTGGATGCTGGCGTGTATGTTTGAGGTAACGTTGTATATGATCATAATTTATAAAATTGAAAATCTCAAATTCCAAATTCCAAAAGTCTTTATCTCATCCATTGGAATTTGGTGCTTGATTATTGAGTATTAAATTTAAAATTGTCTTGCAAAGAACAGAAGTTCTTGGTTGGCATCAAAGAATTTAATCTTTTTTTGTGTTTGATAGTGTTTTGGAGGAGATAGATTTTGAAGGAAGAAGTGGTTTATTTCTAAAACCTATATAATTAAATGCATTAGCGAGTAATCCAATTTTCAATTATAATATCTGATATCCTTTCAAACTCTTTTATGTTTTCAGTAACCATAATCAGTTCATGAGAAACAGAGGTTGCGGCAATTAACAAATCAAAATCGCTAATTAAAGTTCCTGATTTTCTTAATCTTGTTTTTTCTTTTGCGTAGGTATGAATCGCATTAAAAATCGGTAGGACTTTTACCTGTTCAGAAAACTTATCGATGAGGTCAAGATTCTTTTTTGGATTAGAGCTGTTTTCAGCTCCATAAGTGAGTTCCGCAAGAGTTATTTCAGAAATGGCACAATTCTGTAAATCAATTTCGAGAATTTTGTCAATCAAATTGAACTGTCCGCGAAAAAAATGAATACAGATATTAGTGTCCAAAAGATATTTCATTATAAATCTTCTGTGTTTAATTTTTCGATTCGAGAATTTCTTATGTCGGATATTATATCGTCAGAACTTCTTTTGTCAATCCAAGCACCGAAGAGATCTTCTGGGTTCGTTTTTTTATTTGGTTTGTTTTCCATGGACTCAGTTAATTTGAGGATTAGGTTTTTTTTCGTTCGAACGTCTAAGTTTTTCAAATAACCAAAATACTTGTCCAGAATTTTACTTGATATCGTTAATCCTCCCATGATCATCTATTTATTGCAAGTTAGTGATTTTTAAGATTTTATTTACAGATCCTTTATAATGAGACCATAATGTCAATTAATTTATCGCATCCCCACGCAACATCCGAAATTGCTTCCGCGCTTCTATAAAATAAATACTGTCCTGATGATTAAAGAGGATCTTTTCGTATAAAGGTTTTGCTTTTTCAGGTTCCTCAAGGATGTTATTGTACAATTCAGCTAAATAATAATAGGCATCATCGGCTAAAATACCGTCGTTATAATAGGCAATGATGAATTCATAATTTTTAATGGCTTTGTCATATTGCTTTTTCTGAACAAAGAGTTGTGCTTGTTTAAAAAGTGCTTGGTCTTCAATGCTTTCGCCTTTGTGCTCCGTCAGAATTTTATCCAATAATGAAATGGCTTCGTCTTTTTTGTTTTGAAACGCCATCAAATCTGCTTTGGCATAAAGTTTTAATGCGACATGAAGCGAATCTTCATACTTGTTATCTGAAATCAATAATTTCAGTTCCAAAGCATCATTCGCAATAAGCTGTGAGGTGGACGCTTTTAAGACTTTCAATTGTGATTCCGCCCATTCAAAATCGCCTTTGTAATAACTGGTTTTTGCCACTTTAAATCGCGCTTCCTGTGCGATGGTGCTGTTTTTTGTGTTCGCCTGAATTTGGGTGTAATAAATGAGGCCTTCATTGAATTTTTCTTGAAATACCAATATGTCGGCCAATTTCATTTTTACTTCCGCTTGCTGTAAGGAGGAAATATTAAGCTTTAAACTTTCTTTTAAAAAGTTGCTGGCCTCTTCGGGTTTATTCAAATGGAATGCTAAAAAATTGCCATAGGCTATTTGCAATCCTAAAGTGGGTTCAGAGATGCCATAGGTGAGGAAAAGTTGTTTGTACTTTTCTTGAATTGCCGGTAAATCTTTTGGCGATGCATTTGTTGTTTCAATATCCAACAGATACTGGTTGGCCGTCAAAATAGTGCCAATATTTTGAGTGCTCGCTAGGACATACTGTAAGATTTCTGTAGCGACGTCATTTTCTTTTTCGCTCAGTGCGGTCATGGCCAGTTCGATAATTCGGCTTAAACTTTCGCGTTGACGCATGTACAAGGCTTTTTCTTGTGTAAAGGCTCTGCTGTAAGCTTTCTCTTGAATGTAGAGCCAACTGAGCAGTTCATACCAATAGGTGTCCGGTTGGGTTTGTATTTTTTTAAGCAAGAGTTTTCTTAATAAGAGATTGTTCTCATTGTCCTTGTTTTCTGAAATAAAATCGCTAAACTGTGATTTGGCATTATTTAAATATTCGGGTCTGGCTTCAACGTAGGCCAAATAGTACGTGAAAAATAATTCGATATTCCCTTGTTGGCCGTACACATTGGCAAGTTCTCGATTGAAATTTAAATTGGGGTCAAGTGCCATACCTCTTTTGTAGGTCTCAATGGCGTAATCCAGCAAAGAATGCTCTTCAAACTGTCGGGCAATGAGTACAGCGAATCCAGGACGTTCTTCAATCTTCTTCATGGCTTCTTGATAGTATTTTGTCGCCTGGTCCATCGCATTCTGTAATTGAAAATTATAGCCTAATTCAATTAGTAATGCCGGATTTTGATAAATGGGTATTTTCGAGTTGATGAGTGTTTCTGCAGCCTTAAATTGTTCTAATTCCTGATGTGTTTTTATCAAAAAATAAATGTAGTTGTAATTGTCTGGTTGGGCATCATATAATTTTTGATAGGAGAGGAGTGCCTTTTCAAATTCGCCACGTTTGTAATAGTCGGCCGCCAATTGTTCTTCATCGTTTTGTGAAAAAGACAAGCATCCCAATAATAGGAAAAGGAGCGGTAAAAGCTGTTTCATGAAACTAATTTATGTAAAGATAGCCACTTAAAGTCGTTGGTATTGTGAATGTTTTTATAAAAAAATGCCCAAACGTAAGTTTGGGCATCACCATCAAAATAAATGTGCTATTAACCATTACTTATAATGATTCAGTTATCTTGGTTGGTGCTGTAAAATGTTATGATGCGATAACTATATCTAAAACAAAACTCTAGTGACCAAGAGCACTAAAGATATGACGATTAAAATGCGTATAAAATTTTTCATGGGGGTCAAATTCTATTTGTGAATACTAACTTGGAGATTTTTTGGCTAAAAACAAAGAAAAATGCTAAAAAATCGTTAAACAACACGGTTTTTTAGCATTATATCGAAATTAGTAAGATTTTTCTTACAATCTAGATTCTATCAAATCCTGTATAAGGAATTAAAACCTCAGGAATTTGAATGCCATCTTCCATTTGGTAATTCTCTAAAATTCCCGCTAAAACTCTTGGCAACGCTAATGAGCTTCCGTTGAGTGTATGCGCCAGTTCATTTTTTCCTTCAGCATTTCTAAATCGCAATTTCAAGCGGTTGGCCTGAAAGGTCTCAAAATTTGAAACGGATGAGATTTCCAACCATCGGTCCTGAGCGGTAGAAAACACTTCAAAATCATAGGTTAGGGCTGAGGTAAATCCGATATCGCCACCACATAAACGCAAAATACGATATGGCAATTTCAATTCATCTAAAATTTCTTTGACATGATCCACCATGCCGTCCAAAGCTTTGTAGGAATTGTCAGGATGTTCGACACGTAAAATTTCTACTTTGTCAAATTGATGCAAACGGTTCAAACCTCTTACGTGAGCGCCATAACTTCCGGCTTCACGACGGAAACATGGGGTATAGCCTGTGATGCCAATTGGCAAATCAGCAGCATCGAGAAGTTCATCCCTGAAAATGTTGGTTCCTGGTACTTCGGCCGTTGGAATCAAATAAAGATCGTCTTCCGTGACATGGTACATTTGACCCTCTTTATCAGGTAATTGTCCTGTGCCAAAGCCAGATGCGGCATTGACCAAAAGTGGTAATTGATATTCGGTATAACCCGCAGCAGTATTTTTATCTAAGAAATAAGAGATTAATGCGCGTTGTAATTTGGCGCCTTTTCCTTTATATACAGGAAATCCTGCACCCGTAATTTTGTTGCCCAACTCAAAATCGATGATGTCGTATTTTTTAGCCAATTCCCAATGTGGCAAAGCGTTGGCATGCAAAGTCGGAATGTCTCCTTTTCTGTAAACTTCCTCATTATCGTCAGCCGTAGTTCCAGCAGGAACACTGTCATGAGGTACGTTTGGAAGTTTATAGAGCAATTGATTCAAAGCTTCTACGGTCGTATTCAGATCGTCTCCAAGTGTTTTTGAAGCTTCTTTTAATTCGCCAGTTTTTGCTTTTAAGGCATTGGCTTGATCGGCTTGACCGGATTTGTACAAGATGCCAATTTCTTTAGATAAACTGTTGGATTCTGCCAAGGTGTTATCCAATTCCGTTTGTAAACGACGTCGGGTTTCATCAAGGGCAATGACTTCATCAATCATTTGCGCAGCATCAAGGTTTCTTTTTTTCAAACCTTCGATCACTTTCTCTCTGTGATCTCTAATAAATGGTACTTGTAACATATTTGTTTAATTTGATGGTAAAAATAAGTAAATTTTAAGCGTCGTTCTGAAGTCTTTTAATTTCAGTCAAAATAATCTTGGTCTTCTGATTTTTTCGAAGTGCTTTTAAGTTTGGAAGGTCTCAGCCATGCGCTATGTTTTAATGGTTCCCATTTCACACTGCCCAAATCCACATCGGGATCAATGAATTGGTTGAGTTCGCCACCATTTACCCGAACAGAAGAATTCACAAATACCTTTACGTCGATGCCTTTAGCTGCAAACATCTTTTTTAAACGTTGGGCAAATTGCCAAATGACATCGGGTTTCGTGCTTACCGTACGTTGCTGTTTTAGAGTCAAATAATCTTCGATTTGGATCGGGATTTCTAAATTGGTTTGGGCATTAATAACTTTAAAGGTTGTGCGGCCACTTTTAGCACGGAGCATCATGCGCCATGATAAACGATGGCCTTCTTCTGTCCATAGCACATCGTCTTCAAAAAACCAATGGCGTAGTGGTAGACCGATTTGAACAATGAAATAGATGATGAATACAGTCACAAATGCTTTATGGTACTTTGGTACAATGACTTCGTCTTGATCATAAAATGGTTTCCGTTTTAAAAATAACTTATGGATGGTTTTCGTCGGGAAAAAGAAAAGGGTAAATGCCAAAGATAGATAAGGGAAAATTCCAATCTGAAATACGAAAGAATTGAACAGATGGAAGAAAATGGAAGCGAAAAACGCAAATTTTCGAGTGCGTTTCCATAACAATAATGGAATAATCAATCCGTCAAACAAAATGCCGACATAAGCAATGGTGTAATGCGTCCATTTTTGCTGCAGAACTTCTCCAACTAACCACAAATCTTTTTTGCCCTTCATCAAAACTTCAGCGACTGT
>NZ_JBDSLS010000054.1:0-50508 GCF_039916245.1 Gelidibacter sp. | reverse complement strand
GTATTATTAAAATCGCCACAAACAATTACTTTGTAAGGAGACTTCGACTTATGCTCTAAAAATAATTCCGTTTGCGCTTGCTGTAAACTAAAAGTTTTCTCTACGCGTTTAAACAGGTTTTCTGAAGTTTCCTTTTTTAATGGATCCGAACTCACATCAATTTTAAAGGATTGCAAATGTACATTATAGACTCTTATGGTATCTTTCCCCTTTACGACATCCGCAAAAATAGCATTGTTGAAGGTGTTTGGGAATTCAATGATACCTTTATTTATGATAGGAAACTTAGAAAATATAGCTTGTCCATTTATAATTTTACCACCAGAAAGCGATTCAAATTTGTAATAGCCCTTTAACGCCAATGCTTTATCAGGTCGGTAATCCTGCATACTGATGATATCAGGGTTCTTTTCATTAATAAACTCACTTATTTCTTTGCCAGCGTTGATATCAGGAATCCACTCAAAAACATTAAACAACCGGACATTATAATTCATGACGACAATATTATCAGTATCGACATCTTGGTTTGAACTGGTAAATTTATATAACGATCCTAAGTGTTTAAAACCGATCAGCAGAACAATCAAAGACAACAATAATTGTTTTCGAACTTTTAAAAGCCAATAGATTACAAAAAGAAGATTAACGATAATAAGAAAAGGCATCGTCAAGCTTAAAACAGATACAAAAGCAAAGCGTTTAGGCTCCACATATGGTAATATATAAGCTAACAGAAGTGTGACTGCCGCTAGGGAATTTAAGAAAAACACAAACTTATCAAACAGATTAAGTTTTTTCATTGGTCTTAGTCTTTAGCTTTGAATAAAAAAGCTTTTTCTTCTTCCGTCAGGCTCTCATAGCCACTTTTACCAATCTTATCCAGGATGATGTCGATTTGCTTTTGCTTATTAAACTCATTAAACTCCGATTTAGTATGACCTGCAACGGTATTTGATTTCCGCTTGTGAACCGTTTTTAAGGTCGATTTTTTAGAAGACTTAAAAAAACTGACAATCCCATCCATGAATTTTTCAAAACCTTTGCCAATATCGTGGCCCTTGATCAACTGTTTGGCATAAAAATAACCTAATCCCACACCACCCAAATGCGCAATATTGCCACCTTGATTCATTCCAAAAAGGCCTATAACATCAAAAACTACCAACGCAACGCCCAAATGCCAAAGCTTGATATTGAAGAAAACCACACGCACTTCGGTATTAGGCATATAAGCGCATAAAAAAATCAACAATGCTCGGACTCCAGCCGAAGCCCCAACCAAAGCACCAACAGGTTTTAATAAATTTTGCGGCAACACATTATAGGCAAAGAGGAAAAAAAGTCCGCCCATAATAATTCCGAGGAAATAAATATTTAAGGTCAATTTTTGGCTAAATAAATTAAGCATCATTCGCGATACATAATAAAGCACCAGCATGTTGAAAAGCAAATGAAAAAGGCCATAATGGATAAAACCATATGAAATGATACTCCATGGCTTAAAGATAAAATCGCCAACCTCTTTTGGTAATTCCAACCAATACAAAGGACTAGCAGTTTTGACAATCAGAGAAAGCAGTAGCCCTATTACAAAAATAGCCACGTTAATGCCGATAATTTTTTCAAGCACATTGAGTTGTCTCAATTTATCCTGAAGATCTTGATTTATTGAGGTCATCTATCCCAACGGTTTTTATTGAATTGCGTCTTTTTCCAATACCACATCATCAAGAATCCAGTCAACGCGCCACCAAGATGGGCAGCATATGCGGTATTACTCGGGCTAAAAAAGGATTGCCCTGTTACTGCCGAAATAAAGTCCAAAGCGATAATTCCCGGGATAAAATATTTGGCTTTTATAGGCACCGGCAAAAAGATAAGCATCAATTTTGATTCAGGAAACAACATACCGAAGGCCACTAAAACCCCCATAATAGCCCCTGAAGCACCGAGCATGGTCGAGTTAAAAATGTAAAACATACTTTGCAGCTCCTCTCTTTGTACGGCATTGACCCCGTTCATAATTTTCCCGGTACTCAATGTCTCATGGATTTGGGACGATGTAAATCCCGCTGATAGAATATTAGATTCTAAAGGTAAATATTGAATGTAATAGACCCCTAGCATAATTAAAGCTGCTCCTAAACCTGATGAAATATAAAAGAAAATAAACTTCTTAGCGCCAAATACTTGTTCAACAGCAGTACCAAACATCCATAAAGCGAACATATTAAATAAAATGTGCATAAAATCGCCATGCATAAACATGTGCGTGATAATTTGCCAAAACTGGAAGGCATCGTTCTTAGGGAAATGCAATGCAAATAATTCATCTAATACACCATTGTGCATGGTCATTTTAGCAATAAAAAATAATACATTGATAATGAGCAAATGCTTAACGGTATCTGTAATTCCTCTCATTCTTTTTAATCTTAACTTTAAATAAAATTACATAAATTTTCTATCAACTTCATCAATCGACATGGTAATAAATGTGGCTCTATTAGTTGGTGAAACCGATGGTTCCTTGCAAGCAAACAGACTATTCACTAAATGTTCTTGCTCTAAATTTGATAAAGACTGTCCTGTTTTGATGGCCAAAGTCTTCGCCATGGATTTTGCCAGCAAATCGGTCGCACTAAAATGGCTATCAGGTACTTCCTGCTCCACATCGCTTATAAGTTGTTCCAAAATCATGGAAACTTCGCTGTCCGGCACATTTATAGGAAGTCCTATAATTTCTACAAGTTCGTCGTCAATGGTTGAAAAAACAAAGCCTGTAGCTTCTAAATCTTCTTTTAATTGGTTCAAAATCGACAGCTCAGAACCTGTAAAATGCAATTGTAAAGGAAACAACAACTGTTGACTTACCGCCTCCTTAACTGTCATGCTTTTCAATAAGCCTTCATATAAAACCCGTTGGTGTGCTCTATGTTGATCAATCATCAACATTCCGGATTTTATGGTGCTGATGATGTATTTATTTTGAAATTGATAGGTACTTTGTGTGGTATCTGTGTATAATCCGCCGTCAAACAAAGACGTTTTTTCGGGTTCACTCTCAAATTCCACTTGACTAAAATCTTGCTTATCACGCGTGCCTTTGGATTCTAATCCCACATATAAACTATCCCAGTTGTTGGGCGTTTGTTTTCGAAAAGCTGTGATTTGCTTGCCAGAAATGCGTTCTTCCCGAAACGGATTATAATCTCTATCGACTTCAACCGTTGGGGTTGAAGCGCCTTTATCCTTATAATCATAAGGCGTATCCAGATTGGTGTCATATTCAAAATCCAACACTGGCGCAATATTAAACTGCCCCAAACTGTGCTTTACCGACGACCTTAAAATAGCATAAAGCGTATGCTCATCATCAAACTTTATCTCCGTTTTTGTGGGATGGATATTGATATCAATCGATTTTGGATCGACCGTTAAATTTAAAAAATATATAGGATGATTGCCGTCTTTGATCAAGCCTTCAAAAGCGGCGTTGATCGCATGATTAAGATATGGGCTTTTAATAAAGCGATTGTTGACAAAAAAGAACTGTTCTGTTTTGGTTTTTTTAGCAAATTCCGGTTTGCCCACAAATCCTGAAATGGTCAACACCTCCGTGGTTTCCTCAACGGGAACCAATTTTTCATTGGTTTTTGTACCAAAAATATGAACCACACGCTGGCGATAGTTGCTCTCCTGAAGATTGAAAACTTCGCTTCCATTATGGTACATCGCAAAGGCGATTTTTGGATGAGCCAGAGCCACACGATGAAATTCGTCAACAATATGGCGAAATTCGACCGTATTCGATTTTAAAAAGTTACGACGCGCGGGAATATTAAAAAATAAATGCTTTACAGCAATCGAAGTACCTGTTGGCGTAACCGTAACTTCTTGGGTTTTAATTTCACTGCCTTCAATGGCAATCAGCGTTCCAAGTTCGTCCGCATCTTGTTTTGATTTCAATTCGACATGTGCAATAGCGGCGATACTCGCCAATGCTTCCCCTCTAAAACCTTTGGTATTCAAACTGAACAAATCATCGGCTGATCGAATTTTAGAAGTGGCATGACGTTCAAAACTCAAGCGTGCATCCGTCGCACTCATACCTTTACCATTATCAATGACTTGGACCAGTGTTTTGCCCGAATCTTTAATAATTAATTTAATAGTAGTTGCATCAGCATCAATGGCATTCTCAAGTAATTCCTTGACCACAGAAGCAGGACGTTGCACGACCTCTCCTGCCGCAATTTGATTAGCAACATGATCTGGTAAAAGTTGAATAATATCTGACATTATTAGCCTTTTGGAAAGAATATGGACAAATCAAAACCTATTATTAACAGAAATATAAAAACTAAAATGCCAATAATAATGAGCGTTCGTCTGTTTGCTGCCGCATCAGGTGTGTTTTTATAATCGTCCCAAGCATTTATGAATTTACCTTTTAAACCCACCTTTGTGATGGTTTTTCTTTGGTCGTCAAATTTATGCTTGATTTCAAAAGGATTGCCTTCCCCTTGATAGTGACGCGGTACGTAATTGTATTTTTTGTTTTGACGTGTTTTAAAGATGCTCATAATTTCTAAATTTCGTAGTTACTTAAAACATACCAGATAACAATTACCATACCTAGAATAATAAGGAGAATAGGTAATGATGGCGTTTTCTTCTTACGCTGTGTCGTTTGACGCCATTGAGGATCAAAGTCATTTGATTTGTCCTTATGGTGTACTTTGAGATGTCTTGGTGTGTAACTGAAACGTTTAGGTTGACGCTGATTAAATAAATTCACTGTTGAATGTTTGCCTTTGTGAATTTCAAATGTACTCAAAATACGAGGAAAACCGATACTTTAACTGCTAAAAATTGTTAACGAAAAGCACGAATTTGGAAGTACTGACCGATGACCGATGACCGATGACCGATGACCGATGACAGATGGCCGATGACCGATCTACCTATCAGCCATCTGCGACTGTGACTGCAAACTGAAAAATGCCAACTGCCGACTGAACTACGCTTTCTGACGTAAAACCGCCATCTTAATAGCAGCTACTGCAGCTTCTACACCTTTGTTTCCATGCTTACCACCTGAGCGGTCGATAGATTGTTGCATGTCATTGTCAGTCAACACACAAAAGATAACAGGTGTGTCGTATAGAACATTAAGGTCTTTAATCCCAGAAGAAACGGCTTCACAAACAAAATCAAAATGTTTGGTCTCTCCTTGGATCACGCAACCTATGGCAATCACGGCATCCACTTTATGTTCCTGCATTTTTTTGCTACCATAAATGAGCTCATAACTACCTGGAACATGCCAGCTGATAATATTTTCAGACAATGCTCCGTGTTCAATCAATGTATCAACAGCACCTTTAAAAAGATTGTCTGTGATATTATTATTCCATTCTGAAACAACAATCCCAAACCGAAAGTCCTTCGCGTTTGGGATTGTGTTTTTATCATAATCTGATAAATTCTGATTTTTTGTTGCCATTTTTTTACAAACTTGCTTGTGCTTTTCCTATAAACACATCAATATTAGCTGCTTCACTTGACGTTGGATACGTATCTTTAATGGTATTAAAATGCTCAAGAGCCTTTTTTGTTTTACCTAAATTCAATGCTACATTACCTGCTTTAAACAAAAACATTGGAGTCGTGTAGTCGTTTGTATTCATTTTTGCAGCGTTTTCGTAATAGCTCAACGCATCTTCAGGTTGGTTCAACTGTACAAAAGCGTCTCCAATTCTTCCTTTTGCAATAGGGCCTAACATTTTATCTTTAGTTGAAAAATTACCCAAATATTTCACAGTATTTTGGTAGTCATTCAAGCTATAATAAGCCATTCCAGCATAATAGTTAGCTAGGTTAGCTGCTGGTGTACCACTGTGTTCTTTAATAATATCCAACATACCATATTTTCCTTCACCTCCGTTTAGAGACAAGGTATATAAGGAATCTTTAGCTGTATTTCCATTAACGGCTTGCTCAAAATACTGTTGTGCTTTAAACATATCGTTCATTGCTTCACTAGCCTTAGGCTCTGCAACAAACTTGTTGTATCCCAAAAACCCTAAAACAACCACAGCAACAACTGCAATAGCACCAATAATATAATTTTGGTTTTTTACTGCCCATTCTTCCGTTTTAGAAGCGGTCTCGTCTAAAGTATTAAATACCTCAGCCGTTGTTGAGTTTGCTTCTAAAGCTTCAGTCTTTTCTTCCTGCGTTTTCGGTTTGAAACCTCTTTTCTTATAAGTTGCCATATCGTCATTATTAATGCGCCGCAAAATTATAATATTTATTGATATTTGAAAGGTAATTTTGTTATTTTTCAATAATTTGCGCATCCTTTCGCATTGTTGGAAAACAATCTGATTATAAAGCGAATATTTTACATGATTTTAAACTCACTTTCTTTACTAAATTACAAGAATTTTGATAGTCAAAACTTCACTTTTGATCAAAAGATCAATTGCTTTGTAGGCGCCAATGGCATTGGAAAAACCAACGTTTTGGATGCGATTTATCACTTGTCTTTCGGAAAAAGTTATTTTAATCCATTAGCTTCTCAGAACATCAGACATGGCGAGGATTTTTTTGTGATTGAAGGTGTTTTTGAAAAAGACGATCGTGAAGAAAAAATCGTCGTCTCACTAAAAAAGGGTCAAAAAAAAGTAATTAAGCGAAATTCTAAAGTTTATGAGAAATTGAGCGACCATATTGGGTTTATTCCAGCGGTCATTATTTCTCCTGCCGATAGAGATTTAATTATTGAAGGCAGCGAGACCAGACGGAAATTTATTGATAGTGTCATTTCGCAAAGCGATAAAAACTACCTCAACCAGCTTATCAACTACAATAAAGTGTTGCAACAGCGCAATGCCTTATTAAAATATTTCGCACTGAACAACACCTTTAATGCGCAAACCCTGGAAATTTACAACGAGCAATTGCATGGCTATGCCTCTGAAATATTTACCATCAGAAAAGCGTTTTTGGAAACATTTATTCCGATTTTCAAAGCACGCTACAATGCGATAAGCAATAACAACGAGCCTGTACATTTGAGTTATAAAAGCGATTTATTTGAAGAGGATTTAAACGTTCTTTTAAGAAAAAACATCAATAAAGATAAGGCCCTACAATACACCTCGGTCGGCATTCACAAAGACGATTTGAATTTTGAGATTGATGGTTTTCCGATTAAAAGATTTGGTAGCCAAGGACAACAAAAATCGTTTTTGATCGCCTTGAAATTGGCACAATTTGATTTTATAAAACAAAAAAGTGGCTTCTCCCCGATTTTGCTTTTGGATGATATTTTTGATAAATTAGATGAAAATCGCGTGGCGCAAATTTTAGAACTGGTCGACAACAAAAATTTTGGACAGCTTTTTATTAGTGATACACACGCCGATCGCACCGAAAACATTATCAAACAAGTGCATCAATCTTATAAAATATTTAAATTGAAATAACTTACAAATTTAAAATTCCAAATCCCAGAGACTCTTTAAAATGAAAGTACTTTTGAAGTTTGGTACTTGATTTTTGAAAATTAAATGATTGACATCTTATGAAAAAATATATAATTTTAGTTTTTAGCTTAATTTTCCTGAACTGTTCGAATGATCCAAATTCATTTGTCAAACATTTGAACGGTTATTGGGAAATTGATGAAGTGACCTTAGCCGATGGTTCCAAACGCGATTACAACTATAACGATACGGTCGATTATTTTAATATTTCCGACAGTTTAACAGGCTTTCGAAAAAAACTAAAACCAGGTTTCGATGGGACTTACACAACTTCTGACGATGCTGAAAGTCTAAAGTTAAAAATAGAGAATGACAGTCTGCATATTTATTATTCCACACCTTTTTCTGAATGGAAAGAAACGGTTTTAAACGCCACGGAAGATCAACTTTTAATCATCAATGATCAACACATAAAGTATCTTTACAAGCGCTTTGAGCCTATAAATGTGAACGAATAATCTCCAAAATTGTAAAAAACTTGGTTCCAAAGAACAATTAACAACTTCTAAAATGGCAAAACGTACTAAAGACAACCTCTCCATCAGTGATCTCCTTAAAGAATTTGTGGACTCCAACAAGCTCCAAACAGGTTTGGACAAAGTAAACGTTCAAGACGCATGGGCACAAATGATGGGGAACGGCGTCAACAATTACACAACGGCCATCCAATTGGAACGCGATACACTTTATGTACAGCTCAGCTCGAGCGTTCTTCGGGAAGAACTCAGTTATGGCACCGAGAAAATCATTGCCATGCTGAACGAGTCGCTTGGCAAAGAAGTCATTAAAAAGCTGGTACTTCGTTAAATGAGAGCAGCCTGGACCGAACTGCTGTGTTTTTGATTCCATTTTTAGCGGTTTTTTTATCAAAAAATAGCGGTGTTGTTGCCTTTGGACGGGAGTTCATTTATATTGCTTTTAATTACAGGTCTTATTGGCGGCATTGCGGCAGGAGTCTCAGCTCTATTAGGAAAACAATGTAGCTTACTGGTTAATAGAGAGCAGCTGTTATAACCGCTCTTTTTTTTTGACCGATTTTTTCTCAAACGAAATAATACTGAATTATATTGTTAATAATCGGAATTAGGAATTGAATTGGTATGGCTATAATAGCCATATAACTGTGCAACCTGCTGATTTGAAATGATGAAAGAAAATTTACGCGAAAAAAATATTCAAAAGAATTTTGTCCAAAATGTAATTTGTATTCTTTTTGGAACTATCTTTGACTTATTATATACAATTAATTTAATATTTATTACAATGAGTAAAGGAACAGTAAAATTTTTCAACGATGCTAAAGGCTTCGGTTTTATCGTAGAAGAAGGAAACAACAAAGAACATTTTGTTCACATTTCAGGTTTAATTGACGAGATTCGTGAAGGCGATGACGTTGAATTCGATCTTACAGAAGGGAAAAAAGGATTAAACGCAGTTAACGTAAAAGTTATCTAATATATAAGCTTTTTTAATGATAAAGCCCTGCAACACTAGTTGCAGGGCTTTTTGTTTCAATGAGATCTCCAGCAAAAAAAGCCTGGAATTATATCATTCCAGGCTTTTTTATAGGTATTGTATTGATTTATCATGCTGAGATTTAAATCCTAGATCAAAATAAAACACAAAAGCCTGTATTCTATTATCTTTTAGTCTAGTCTCTAACGTCTAAAGCCAAAGCTGTCTAATCTCTTAATTAGAACATATCTCTTCCAGCAAAATGAAAAGCGCTTTCAATAGCAGCATTTTCATCACTGTCACTTCCGTGAACTGCGTTTTCACCAACAGAAGCTGCGAACAGTTTACGAATGGTTCCTTCAGCTGCATCAGCAGGGTTTGTTGCACCGATCAAAGTTCTGAAATCTTCAACCGCATTTTCTTTTTCTAAAATTGCAGCAACAATTGGTCCGCGTGTCATAAATTCCACCAACTCGCCGTAAAAAGGTCTTTCGCTATGAACAGCATAAAACGCCTGTGCGTCAGCAGTAGTCATTTGTGTTAATTTTAATGCTACGATTCTAAAACCTGAAGCATTGATTTTTTCTAATATTGCGCCAATATGTCCTTTTTCGACTGCATCTGGCTTAAGCATTGTAAACGTTCTATTAGTTGCCATATTTGTAATTTAATTAATTCTGATTACTATTATTTTCATTATTTGGTCCCTCCAAACTGATCCCCTTTCAGCGATTCGCCTTTTACAAAGCGCTTTTAAATTTCGTGCAAAAGTAAGGCATTTATAAGTAAAAACCATATTATGGATATTAAAAAATTGTATCTTCGCAGGCTATGACAGAACAAGATATTAAAGAAATTAAGGCCTTATTAGCGACGACAAAACACATCGTCATTGTCCCACACAAAAATCCTGATGGAGACGCGATGGGCTCTACCCTTGGTCTTTGCCACTATCTTATAAAGAATAACCATCAAGCGACCGTTGTTGTCCCAAATGATTATCCTGATTTCCTGAAGTGGCTACCAGGCCATGAAGATGTCATCATTTACGAATCTGATAAATCCAATGTAGAAAATCTGATCGAAAAAGCGGATATCATCTTTACCTTAGATTTTAACGCATTTCATCGCGCTGGCGACATGGAATTGCCTTTGGCCAATTCAAAAGCGATCAAAATCATGATTGACCATCATCAACAACCAGATCACTATGCTAAATATATGTATAGTGATGTCGGCATGAGTTCTACTTGTGAAATGGTCTACCATTTTATAAGCAAGCTTGGCGATGTTGACGCTATCGATGGAGCCATGGCGACATGCCTTTACGCTGGTATTTTAACCGATACTGGATCTTTTAGATTTCCGTCGTCAACAAGCACCACGCACTTGGTAGCCGCCTATTTGATCGATAAAGGCGCTAACCATTCTGAAATTTATAACGCCATATACGATACCAATAGTTATGAACGTTTACAACTTTTAGGAGTTGCCCTTAATAATTTAAGGGTGCTTCCAGAATATAAAACAGCATATATTACTCTATCGCAAGAAGAACTGAATGCTGGTAACTTTAGAAAAGGAGATACTGAAGGCTTTGTAAACTATGGACTTTCTATCAAAGGTGTCATTTTTGCAGCTATTTTTATTGAACACAAACAGGAAGGCATCATTAAAATATCTTTGCGAAGCGAAGGCGATTTTTCAGTGAACGAATTCTCCCGTGAAAACTTTGAAGGCGGTGGCCATACTAACGCTGCTGGTGGTAAAAGTGACCTCAGTTTAAATGATACAGTTGAAAAATTTATTAGTATATTGCCACGCTATAAACACACCCTAAATCCATGACAAGAGCCTTTCTTTTCATCTTAATATTAGCCGTTGGCCTCAGCAGTTGCAAGTCTCCTGAAGCCAGAAAACCAATTTCTCAAAAGTCGGGATCCTTTATAAAAATATCAGCAGAACGCAACAAAAAGCTGAATGCAAAAGAGTTTACGCAGATTCAGAATATCATCAAACAAGATACCTCAAAAAAATATATTGCTTCAGAAAGTGGCTTTTGGTACTATTATAACACGAAAGTTGAAAAAGACACCATAACGCCTTCCTTTGGCGACATTGTCAACTTTGATTATGATGTCAAAGATTTTAATGGCAATGATATTTATTCAGATGAAGAGATTCGTCCACGGGATTATGCCATGGATCAGCAAGAAATCTTTACAGGACTTAGAGAAGGTTTAAAACTAATGAAGCCGGGTGAAACCGTTACTTTTTTATTTCCTTCCCAAAAAGCTTATGGTTACTATGGTGACAAAAACAAAATTGGCACCAACACTCCAGTAATTTGCGAAGTGACCGTAAATTCAATAATTCAAACCAAAAACGAATAAACTATGCGAATGATTAAAAAGGCTCTTGGCCTCGTATTACTAATGGTCCTTGTTACTGCAACGGCTTGCAAAGACAAATATCCAGATTTAGAAGATGGATTGTATGCTGAAATTATTACCAACAAAGGCACGATGGTACTTCGTCTGGAATATGAAAAAGCACCTATTACCGTTGCGAATTTCGTGTCGCTAGCCGAAGGCACAAACACGCTTGTGGATAGTATGCACATTGGTAAAAAATATTACAATGGCTTAACTTTTCACAGAATTATTGATGAATTCATGATTCAGGGTGGAGATCCAACAGGCACTGGAAGCGGAAGCCCAGGATACAAATTTAACAATGAAATTTCTGAAGATTTACTACACGACAAAGTAGGAACTTTAGCGATGGCCAATTCAGGTCCAAACACCAACGGAAGCCAGTTTTATATTACGGAAGTTCCGACGCCATTTTTAGATGGTGCCTATAATGTATTTGGATACATCGTCTTAGGTGAAGATGTACTCCATACGATAGCTGGCCTTGAAACCACAAAACCAGGCGACAAACCAGTAGAGCCAGTTATTATGGAAGAAGTCAATATCATCAGAAAAGGAAAAGACGCTAAAAACTTTGATGCTCCAAGTATTTTCAAAAACCATTTTGCAGATGCTGAAAAAGTTGAAAAAGAACGTCTTGCCAAACAAGAAGAAGCTGAAAAGGAGAAAGCAGAAAAAATCGCAGCAGCTGCTGCAGATATGAAGCCAGCATTAGATACTTATGAAGGCAAATCAAAAACCTTGGCTTCTGGTTTAAAAATGTACAACATCACAAAAGGATCTGGTGCAAAACCAAAAAATGGCGAAACAGTAATGCTTAATTACGAAGGCTATTTTACAGACGGACGTCTTTTTGACAGTAACGTAAAAACTGTTGAAGAGCATTACGGCATGTACAATCCACAGAAAGATGAGGCGCAAATGTATAACCCAATGCCAATGCCAATTAGCCCAGAGGCTCAAATGATTCCTGGTTTTAAAGAAGCAGTCAATCAAATGCAGGTTGGGGACAGATCATACTTCTATTTACCATCACATTTGGCTTATGGAGAACGTGGTAATCGCATGATTGCACCAAATACAGATTTGATTTTTATTATTGATATGGTGGAAATACAAAAGTAAATCTTTGAAATTCCAAAAATATAAATTCCAATAATTATAGCGGAATAAGAAAACAAAAAAGCAGCTTTGAGAAGTCTTAAAGCTGCTTTTTTTTATAACTATTTCTATTAATAATAAGAACTCAAATTTTCATTCCGAATCTATTTTTCCAAAAAATATCTTACTAAATTATCAATGCCATTTTGGATTTTGGAATTTAGAAATTGGAATTTCAATCCCCTTACTTTTTTGGAATGTTCTTCAAAATCTCCAATACAAATTTCCAGTATTTTTGTACTGATGAAATTTGTGCACGTTCATCTGGAGAATGCGCTCCTTTGATATTTGGACCAAAACTGATCATGTCCATCTCTGGATAATTCTGTCCTAAAATACCACACTCCAAACCGGCATGACAAGCGGCTACATGAGCGTCCTTACCATTTAATTTGGCATATAATTCTGACAATACCTTTAAGATTTTAGAATCCATATTTGGTTTCCATCCTGGGTAATCACCATCAAATTCCACTTCACAACCCGTTAGTTCAAACGTAGCACGTAACATATTCGCCAAGTCCCATTTTGAAGTTTCAACAGATGAACGCGTCAAACAAGCAATCGTGATATTGCCATCCTTAACAATAACTCTTGCAATATTATTTGAGGTTTCCACCAAACCTTCAATGTCTAGACTCATTCTGTAAACACCATTACAAGCTGCATAGATTGCTCTGGTCAAACCTTCTTGAACTCCTAAATCCATCATCTTTTCTGGAGTCTCTATTTTGCTGATATCAATCGTCAAATTAGGTTCCAAAGTTTTATATTCGGTTTTGATATCGTCGATGACCTCTTCCATTTCCGTATGAAAAGCGGCTTCATTCATCGTGTCAATCGCTACAATCGCGTTGCTTTCCCTTGGAATGGCATTACGCAAACTGCCGCCATCAATTTCAGAAATACGCAATCCGAAGTTTTCAAAACCATCAAAAAGCAAACGGTTCATCAACTTGTTAGCATTCCCAAATCCTTTATCGATATCCATTCCGGAGTGACCACCTTGCAAGCCTTTTACCGTGATTTTATAACCTGTTTTAAACTCAGGTGTTTCTTCTTCCTGATACGTTCTTGTGGCAGTCACATCAACACCTCCAGCGCATCCAACACCAATTTCGTCATCTTCTTCGGTATCCAAATTCAAAAGAATATCGCCTTGCAACAAACCGCCTTCCAATCCTTTAGCACCGGTCATTCCAGTTTCTTCATCAATCGTAAATAACGCTTCAATAGCAGGATGTGGAATGTCTGTACTTTCTAAAATGGCCATAATGGTGGCAACACCGATACCATTGTCAGCACCCAACGTTGTACCCTTTGCCTTTACCCAGTCGCCGTCCACATACATATCAATCCCTTGGGTATCAAAATCAAATTGCGTATCGTTATTTTTTTGGTGGACCATATCCAAATGCGATTGCATGACCACAATTTGACGGTCTTCCATCCCTGAAGTTGCAGGCTTCTTGATAATTACGTTACCTACTTTATCTTCAAAAGTTTCCAATCCTAATTTCTGACCGAAATCCTTTATAAAAGCAATTACACGTTCTTCTTTTTTTGAAGGTCGCGGTATGGCATTCAAATCGGCAAATTTATTCCAAAGCACTTTTGGCTCTAGTTGTCTTATTTCTGTATTCATATGTAGATGTTTATTATTTTTTTAATGGTCATATGTATTTCGCAATTTTCCATTCATGTATGTGGACGAATTTTGGTCATGCTCATTTCATAAGTCTGAATTATGTTGTTCTACAAAGGTAGGGATTCATGGATGTTTTATAAAACAATTTTCTATTTTTGAGGCATGCGCAAACACACAAAACTTATTATTGCCCTTTCTCTGATACTTCAAATATTGCTCATAAAAGTATTGGCAAATTTTCCTGGATTAGTTGAGACCTATTATAGCAACGGCATTTACAAATGGATTTCCAAAGTGATGCATTTTGTCTTTGGATGGATTCCCTTCTCGGTGGGAGATATTCTATATACCCTTGCAGGCATCTATATCATCAGATGGATTTTCATGAACAGGAAACGCCTGAGAAAAGACACCAAAAATTATATTTTAGATATTCTATCGGCAGTTTCCATAGCCTATTTTGCATTTCATATTCTTTGGGCATTCAATTATTACCGATTGCCATTACATGCCTCATTAAAGATAGAAAACGATTATTCAACCGCGCAATTGGTGAAATTTACTGAAGAGCTGATTCTTCAAACCAACGTCATTCATGGCATCATCGAAAAAAACGACACGACTAAAGTTGTGATGCCTTATACCAAAAAAGAACTCCTTAAACTCACACCCAAAGGATATGAGCAACTCTCCAAGGAATTTCCGCACCTTGCCTATTGGCCAAGTAGCTTAAAGCGCTCCATTTATAGTTTACCCTTAACTTATATGGGTTTTAGTGGCTATTTGAACCCATTTACTAATGAGGCACAAATTGACGGACTTATTCCAACCTACAAATATCCGACCACCGCAAGTCATGAAATTGCGCATCAATTGGGCTATGCAGCCGAGAATGAGGCCAATTTTATTGGTGCTTTGGCCACCATGAAACATGAGAATATTTATTTTAATTACTCTGGATATTCATTCGCTTTGCGTCATTGTTTAAATGACATCTATCTCAGAGATCCCGTGAAATATGAAGAACTCTTAATGAAAGTGAATATTGGAATTCTAAAAAACTATGAAGAATCCCGATTGTTCTGGAAATCCTACGAAAACATTTCTGAGGTATTCTTCAAAAATACCTATAGCGGTTTCTTAAAAGCCAATAACCAAAAAGGCGGTATTGAGAGCTACAGTTATGTGGTGGCTCTTTTAGTCAACTATTTTGAAACGCATCCCTTATGAAACGTTAAAAATTTCTTAATACACTACTCCATAGTCCATATTTTTTATCTTTAGAACTCATTTTTCTAACTAACTACAACAGTATGATTAAATCATTTTTGACGCTCATGACGTTTATGTGCAGTTTTTCGATGCTTGCACAAGACTATTTCCCTAAAAACGATGGTGTTACAGCTAAAAACACCAATTACACGGCAATTACAAATGCCAAAATTTATGTAACGCCCACTCAAGTCATTGAGAAAGGAACTTTGCTTATTAAGGATGGCAAAGTAGTCGCAACAGGAACCTCGGTAACCATTCCTAAAAATGCGACGCAAATTGATGCTTCAGGAAAAAGCATCTACCCGTCTTTTATTGATATGTATTCTGATTTTGGAATTGAAAAACCAAAACGTCAAGCTGGCGCTGGAAGAAGTTCTCAATATGACGCCTCGCGATCAGGATTTTACTGGAATGACCACGTCATGCCAGAAAACAACGCCTTTGACCAATTCAAGTATGATTCAAAAAAAGCGGAAGATTTGATCAAAGCTGGTTTTGGTGTTGTCAACACCCATATCCAAGATGGAATTGTACGCGGAACAGGAACTTTAGTGGCTCTGAACTCTTTTGACGACAATGGTATGCGGGTTTTGGACAGCAAATCTGCACAATACCTTTCTTTCACTAAAAGCGTTACTTCCAATCAAGCCTATCCATCCTCAATCATGGGAAGCATGGCTTTATTGCGACAATTTTATTATGATGCCGATTGGTATGCCAAGGGCAATTCAAAAACAAAAGACCTTTCTATTGAAGCCTTGAACAACAACAAATCTTTGGTTCAAATTTTCGAAGCAGGCAGTAGAGCTAATGTTTTGCGTGCTGATAAAGTGGGCGATCTTTTCAATATCCAATATGTTATTTTAGGTGGTGGCGATGAATATGAGCGTATGGCGGAAATTAAAGCCATGAATGCCCCGATGATTATCCCAATCAACTTCCCTGATGCCTATGATGTAGAAAATGCATTTTTAGCCTCTACACTTTCAGTGCACGATATGAGAGCATGGAACCAAAAACCGACCAATCCAAAATTATTGGCCGATAATAATGTGACCTTTGCATTAACTACTTACAGTTTAAAATCGCCAAAGGATTTTAAAGCTAACTTAATGAAAGCGATTGACGCAGGACTTTCCAAAGAAAAAGCATTGGAAGCTTTAACAACTATTCCAGCGCAGCTTTTAGGAAAATCTGATAAAATTGGAACTTTAAAAAATGGTAATTACGCGAACTTCTTAATTACTTCTGGAGATATTTTTGACAAGAAAACCACCCTTTTTGAAAACTGGGTTCAAGGTCAAAAAAACACCATTGAAAACAGAAACATTGTTGACATTACTGGGAAATATGAGTTTTCTCTTGCTGGTGAAGCTTATGAAATGACCCTTTCGGGAGAATTAAACAAACTGAAATCAGATATCACTTCCAACAACAAAAAACGAGGCACAAAAATATCTTATGCAGACGATTGGGCAAATATTGCTTTTACAACTCAAGATAGTACAAAACAAGAATTTATCAGAATTATCGCCAACGTCGATGCCAATAAAAATCTGACCGGAAAAGCATTTATGCCCAATGGAACAGAGATGAGCTTTTTTGCGAAACAAACCGATGCCAAAAAAGATGGCACAGCTGAGAAGAAAGACGATGCTGATGCGGACAAAACAGATGCCAATGCTTTAGTTTCGCCAATCACCTTTCCTAACAATGGTTATGGTTTTGAAACCTTGCCAAAAGCTGAAACGTTACTATTTAAAAATGCGACCGTTTGGACGAGTGAAAAAGATGGCATCTTGCCAAACACAGATGTACTTATCAAAAACGGAAAAATCGCAAAAATCGGTAAAAATCTATCGGAAAGTGGCGCTCAAGTCATAGATGCTACTGACAAGCACTTAACTGCAGGTATTATCGATGAGCATTCCCATATTGCCGCAGCTTCAGTCAACGAAGGCGGACATAACTCTTCCGCAGAAGTGACCCTTGAAGATGTATTGGACGATACCGATATTAATCTTTACAGAAATTTAGCAGGTGGTGTCACGACGATTCAAATTTTACACGGATCTGCAAACCCAATTGGAGGTCGCTCGGCCATTATTAAACCAAAATGGGGATATGCTGCAAAAGATTTGATTTTTGAGCACAGCCCAAAGACCATCAAATTTGCCTTAGGTGAAAACGTAAAACAATCCAACTGGTCTGGTGGCAGATTCCCACAAACGAGAATGGGCGTCGAGCAGGTTTATATTGATTATTTCACGAGAGCGAAAGCGTATCAACTTGATAAAAAAAGTGGCAAGCCATACCGCAAGGATATCGAAATGGAGACCCTTGTCGAAATTCTAGAAGGTAAACGCTATATCAGCTGTCATTCTTATGTACAAAGTGAAATTAATATGCTAATGAAGGTGGCTGATCAGTTTAACTTTAAAATCAATACGTTTACCCACATTTTGGAAGGCTATAAAGTAGCTGATAAAATGCATGAACGGGGCATCGGAGGTTCAACTTTCGCCGATTGGTGGGGTTACAAATTTGAAGTTAACGATGCCATCCCTTATAATGCTGCCATAATGCACAATGTAGGCATCACAGTTGCCATTAATAGTGATGATGCTGAAATGAGCCGCCGATTAAATCAGGAAGCTGGTAAAACGGTTAAATATGGTGGTGTTAGTGAAGAGGAAGCTTGGAAATTTGTGACGTTGAATCCTGCAAAATTATTACATATTGATGATCGTGTGGGCAGCATTAAAGTTGGCAAGGATGCCGATGTGGTGTTGTGGACAGACCATCCACTTTCTATTTATGCTAAAGCCGAAAAAACCATTATTGAAGGTGTTACCTTTTTTGATTTAAAACGTGATGAAATGATCAGAGAGAAAGTCAAACAGGAAAAAAGCCAATTGATCAATGAAATGTTACAGGCCAAAAATAAAGGTTTGAAAACACAGCCTATCAAAAAGACAGAAAAGGAACTGATGCATTGTGACTCGGAGTAGTTTCCAGTCTTCAGTCTTCAGTCTTCAATTGGCAGTCGGTAGACGGTAGAAAAAACAAATCTTTAACTAAATCATAATAAGATTCCCTCCTTCGAGGGAATGAAAATAAGTTTATATGAAAAACAACCTATATATATTCATCATCGCTTTGTGTACCACCTTTGGGTTTGCACAACAAACACCAGCGTCAAAACAATCCAAACCGATTGCGATTACTGGTGCAACCGCCCATTTAGGTAATGGCAAGGTTGTCGAAAATAGTCTGATCATTTTTAAGGATGGTAAATTGACTACTGTGTCCAGTGGATCTCAGATGGATCTTTCTGGAATGGAAGTTATAAATGCCAAAGGCAAACACGTCTATCCAGGTTTTATCGTGCCTTCATCTACTTTAGGTTTGGCAGAAATAGATGCCATAAAAGCTTCCGTAGATGACAGCGAGATGGGAGAAATGAATCCCCACATTAGAAGTATTATTGCTTATAATGCGGAATCGAAACTTGTGGAATCTATGCGCCCAAATGGTGTTCTGTTGGGACAGATTGTTCCAAAAGGTGGTCGTATTTCAGGAACCTCATCGGTTGTTCAATTTGACGCATGGAACTGGGAAGATGCTACCGTTAAAGTGAATGACGGCATTTACATGAACTGGCCAAGTAGCTTTAGTCGTGGCAGATGGTGGCTGGGTGAAGATGCAGGATTAAAGATTAACGATAAATACAGCGAGCAAGTGGCCGAAGTGACATCATTCTTCAATGAGACCAAAGCGTATGCTGCAGGAGACAAAGCGACGGTTAACTTACCGTATGGCGCTACTCAAGGGCTTTTTGATGGTTCTAAAAAACTATACATCAATGTTAATGATGAAAAAGGTATTACTGATGCCATTTATTTTGCAAAAAACAATAAGGTTCAACATTTGGTCATTGTTGGCGGTAGTGAATCTTATAAAGTAGCCGATTTATTTAAAGAACATAACATTCCTGTGATCGTTCAGCGTGTTCACTCGCTTCCAAATCAAGAAGATGACGACTATGATATGCCTTATAAACTAGCGTCATTATTAGTTAAAAAAGGTGTTTTGGTAGCTTTAAACGCAAACGGAGACATGGAGCGTATGAGCTCTAGAAATCTTCCATTTTACGCAGGAACAACTGTTGTATATGGATTGGATAAAGAAGAAGCCCTAAAATTGATCACGTCCAATACTGCAAAAATCTTAGGCATCGACAAAGATTATGGCACCTTGGAAGAAGGTAAAAGCGCAACATTATTTATCAGTGAAGGCGATGCTTTAGACATGCGTACCAATCAACTTACCCACGCATTCATTGACGGACGTTTAGTGAGTTTAGAAACAAATCAAACGGAGCTTTGGAATCGTTATGATGAGAAGTATAAAGCGCAAAAATAATTAGAGGCTGGAAGCTGGAAGCTCGAAGCCTGAAGGAAGAAATTCAAATCGAAGTTGAAATTGAAGTTAAAACTCTAAATAAAACTTTTCTAATTAAAAAAATCTGTCAATCCTAATTTAGGGAGCGACAGATTTTTTTGTTTGGATTTTCACCTAAAGGAATTAAAAGATTACTTTCCATTTCTCACAAATTGAATCTTTATACTTAATACTTTGTACTCCCCGTTATATAACTACTGAATTAACTCACCACCTTCAGGTCTGCCATAAATTCTAATATCCATCTTAACCGTGGTCAACATGGGGCTAACAAATTTAACCTCATGATTTGGAGTCGTTGGTCTATTGTTTTCAACATTGTACCAAACCATAGTTTCTGGCAACAACATGCCTTCAACCTCTTGCCAATTGCTGTATTTGATAAAATGCCATTCGTTGCTTTTTTCATTTTCAGCATTCGCACCTTTATAGGCCAACCAAGTCATCTGATGGGAATCGGCATCATAATATAAAATATATTCATCATTGGAAGAAACGCCAACGCCATTTTCGTAGGATATTTGAATCCCAGGATAAGTTTTACCATCAAAAGTTAAAGAATCAGCTTCGGCGTACATCGTTCCATCATCAGCTAAAACAAAAGGCATCGCATAAAAATAGAACATCAAATTATAGTAAGATTCTGGGTTACCTTTAAAAACAGTGTTATCCTTATTTTTCGTCCACAGAACTTCCCCATCAAATCCAATGGTGTTTTTGGGCATTTCTATAAGTGCGTAGCGGTCTTTTAAATCGGTAGTGGTAATTTCATAACCTCCAGGTTTTTCAACCGAAAACTCTAAAGTTTCCATTTCATTCCAAGCATCAATTCCACCATGGGCATCAAAAACTTCAGTTAAATTTTCAGGATAGACCCTTGTAATGACATCGAGTTCTTCTTCAATATAAGGTTCGGTCTCTGTTTGAGTTTCAGCGTTTTTGTCTTTACAAGAAGCCATAATGACAAGTGCTAGTGATAAATAAATAATTTTTCTCATAAGTGATTGGTTTAGATTTCCTCAAAACGGAAATCAGTTTTGATAAGTTTAAAGTTCAACGACAAATTCTTTCTAAAATTACATAAAAACAAATTACGAAGGCTATGATCAATTTCTTCATCCCAAGGTAATAAGTTTTAAGCATAAATTTGTCCGTCCTATCGCACCGCGCTAGGCAGTCACAAGGTCGAGTTCGTCGATTATTCATTAAATAAAATCGTTGTTGTCCGATTAAAGTTGCATTGATCTTCTAAGAATCGTAATCTACAAAGGTCTTTCAACGTTTTTGATCCTGAACATCCTTCATTTCTCGGTTTTTGAAAACTATTGGTAAAACATCATAATCCATTCTATTTATGAATTTCACCGCCCATATTTTCAATTAATTACGTGTTTAGTCTTTGTTCTTGGTTCTATCAGCGGAGCGGTCTTAATTCTTTTCCGGACAATAGTGATATAAAATATTTGTGCTAAATTATTCGTGCCAATGAGTGAAATTAACTTCTCAAAAGGAATATTGTTTTTAATGGATCTCGTTTGTCAATTTCTCTATAATGCAACAATTCTTAGTTCATATTGAGTAAATTTGCGGAAGCAAAATACTACTCATCTGTGAATAAAGAAATAACAAGCGTTCAAAACCCTTACATTAAAGAGCTTTATCTGCTCAAGGAAAAATCAAGGGATCGCAAAAAATCAGGATTGTTTTTAATTGAAGGGGCACGCGAAATCGAATTAGCGTTAAAAGGGAACTATCAGTTGGAAACCATTTTGTATTATCCTGAAATATTTTCAGAAGCACAGGTAAATAGCCTAAAATCTGCGCAAACAAAAATCATCCAAATCTCCAAAGACGTCTATCAAAAATTGGCGCACCGAGATACTACTGAAGGCATCATTGCTGTAGCCAAAACAAAATCTCACGATTTAAACAATATCAAGTTTAAGTCTGAAAATCCTTTGATTTTGGTAGCCGAAGCTCCAGAAAAACCCGGAAACATTGGTGCCATTTTGAGAACAGCAGATGCCGCTAATGTAGATGCGGTAATCATTGCCAACCCCAAAACAGATTTATACAATCCTAATATCATCCGAAGTAGTGTGGGCTGTATTTTTACAAATCAGATTGCCACAGGATCAACTTCTGAAATTATTTCATTTTTGAAGGGAGAAAATATTGCTATCTATTGCGCTGCTTTACAAACTTCTGAACTTTATACTACTCAAGATTTCACCAAAGCTACTGCGATCGTAATGGGTACTGAAGCCACGGGATTGAGTGCTGAATGGCTGGAGCAATCCACTCAAAATATCGTCATTCCGATGCAAGGCGAAATTGATAGTATGAATGTATCTGTGGCTGCGGGAATCCTTATTTTTGAAGCAAAAAGACAGAGAAACTTTAAATAATATTCACTCGCAGAAGCGCTAAGACGCAAAAGATAAACTATCAATATCTTGACTGCCGACTGAACACTGCATACTGAAGACTAAAAAACATGAATTCCACTACTCTTTTCTACATCATAATTGCCATCATTATCATCGATTTTCTGGTTGATAAAATACTGGATGCTCTAAATGCTAAACGTTATAATGATCCTATTCCTGAGGAACTAAAGGATGTTTATGATCAAGAGGAATATCAGAAATCACAACGTTATAAAACTACCAACTACAAATTTGGCTTGATCACCACAACATTTTCTTTGGTATTGACCTTAGTGTTTTTAGGATTGAATGGTTTTGAATTTGTCGATAACATCGCACGAAGTTATAGCGACAATCCCATCATCATCGCGCTCATCTTTTTTGGAATAATCATGTTGGGAAGTGATATTCTCAGCACCCCTTTTTCCTATTACCAAACCTTTGTGATCGAGGAGCGTTTCGGATTTAATAAAACCACCAGAACCACCTTTATTTTGGACAAACTCAAAGGTTTACTCATGATGGCAGTTGTTGGCGGTGGACTTTTAGCATTGATAGTGTGGTTTTATCAGGTAACAGGAACTTACTTTTGGTTGTATGCTTGGGCATTGGTTGCCGTGTTTAGCATTTTCACCAATATGTTTTATGCGCGACTCATTGTTCCTTTATTCAATAAACAAACACCATTGGAAGCTGGCCAATTAAGGGATCAAATTTCAGATTACGCCAATTCCGTTGGATTTAATCTTGATAAAATATTTGTGATCGATGGTTCCAAACGTAGCACCAAAGCTAATGCTTATTTCTCAGGATTTGGAAGAGAGAAACGCGTAACCCTTTATGATACTTTGGTCAGTGATTTGGATAACGAGGAAATTGTCGCTGTATTGGCTCATGAGGTCGGACACTACAAAAAGAAGCATATTATTTTTAATCTGATTGCCTCCTTATTATTAACAGGATTAACGCTTTTTATCTTGTCCATTTTCATTTCAAATCCGTTATTAACCAACGCACTCAGTGTGAATATCCCTAGTTTTCATGTGGGCTTAATCGCTTTTGGATTGCTCTACTCGCCTATTTCAGAACTGACTGGATTTGTCATGAATCATTTCTCACGCAAATTTGAATATCAAGCCGATGATTATGCGAAAAACACTTATAAAGCTGAACCTTTAGTCAGTTCGTTAAAAAAACTTTCAAAAAACAGTTTGAGCAATTTAACACCACATCCTGCTTATGTTTGGGTGCATTACTCACATCCAACGCTTTTGGAGCGGGTTAGGAATTTAAGGAAGTAGCATTAAGTTGGACTTCCAAACTATTTTCAAGTTGAAAAACGGAATATTTTAAAGGATTAACTATTTTTACATTCAACGACATGCGACCAATGTGACAGATTTTTTCACATGAAATACGCTTTCTTTTGGAACACTACTTTTTTATAAAAATGACATGAGATTTCATACTATAATTTCAGAATTTAGAGATAAGCTTGAAAGTAGCCGAGATCAAGAAAAGATAACTCATGTTGAAATTGCAGCATTTTACAACAAACTCAACAACTTCGATCTTAAATTTGTTTTATTCTCAAAATATTACCGGAAATACATCGATAATCTCAATCGATTAAAACCGCAGCCAGAAGACAAAAACCCGGACTTAACTCTTTTGCGAGTTGCGTTGGCGGAGAACGAGTGGAAACCGACCACTCCTTTTGCTATATTTATTCACCATTTAAAATATGACAATAAGGTCACTTCCAAACCTTTTATTGCCTACCAAAAAAGACAGAACCGAAACAAACTAAACGCGCCTGCAACAAAGGTTAAGGAAGTTGAAAAACCAAAAAAATCTGAGAAATGGACTCGGGTTCCAATTCCAAGACATCATCCTCCAAGAAAACTACAATAAGTTTTTTTGAATTGTCTTCTGTGGAAGATTGGATCGCTTTGCCTTTATTGGTATTTTCTGCCAACCGTTTACAAATAGTTTTGCATTCTATCTTTGCCACTGTTGGTGTTTTACACCAACAGTTACCAAATGTTAGTTCATTCAATTGCTTGCTTAATTAAAAAAGCAATCAAATTCCTCCTAAGTTTTTCACTATCTAAACCTTAAAACGGCAAGGCAATGGATTCCGGATTTACAAAATCCTTGGTATAAGGATTTTCGAGAAAGCTCAGTGGTGGCTTTTGAGGCATTAAAATATCATCCCTTTCAATCCCATAAACCTGCCAATAGTTGGAGAGCAATTGGGCAAATACATCCTGATCCCATAAACCAAAAACTGGTGGTTTTCCATTGGTGTCAACTTCTATAGTAATTCCATGGTCTAGGTTTTCAATTTTGTATTGCGGTGTGTATTGCAGAATATAATCTGAATAATGAAACCTCGCATATAATTCTTCGAACTGTACGGGATGCAACACATGACCTTCAATTTTATCAAGGAGTTCCTTGTGTTTCTCGGCAATGACCCCATCATTTTGTAAGCACGCAACAAATCCAAAGCCATTGACTCCAAATGAGAACATTAAATTAATCGCATCGTCACGATAGCTAAAAATATCCGCAGAATATTTAAGAGGAAACACCACAATACTCCATGGTTTTTTTCCAATAAAAGAAATCGGTTCTATTATGGATTGCAACATTAAATGGAAGTGACTAAAGCGCTGCTTAAGGGTGAATGAAAGTGCAAATTCTTCACCTTGCTTGAGCAATCGGTCTCTTTCATAAACCATTTCATAGTACAACAAACCATAAACCATTCTGCCAGTCCATTGAAAAAGCAACTCTTGATCAAGAGAGGCCATACCTTCAAAACCCTTTTTATAGGCCTCTTGAACTTTTAGATCCAATTCATCAAAAGCCTTTTTTACATGGGGAGAACACGGCAATTTCAGATCTTCATAATGATAAGACTTGCCTTTATCCATCATCTCCACGCGTTCATCACCAAATTTAAAATGATCCATCAGCCACTCAGGAAAAACTGTCATCTTATCATCGGTCAAATCTCCTGAAAGGAAGCAAAAGTGTTCGTCAAAAATTAAATCTTGAAAAGGATTAAAAAGCGCTTGGGACATAATTATTCTGAAAAATGAGGTTATTTAATGGTTTGCAAATATAATCATAAACTATAGCTTGTCCTGTGCTCACTTTAAAAATCAATCCTTATTTATCTCGGCTTGTGGCATGACAAACCAAAGCTGATATATAAAATCCAGCTCAAAAAAAAGATATAACATCAAATTTTAGTAAATTGAATCAACAACACCTATAATTCTATAAAAACGCAAAAACTAGTTTATTTCTTAAGCCTATTAATATTAGCAGTAGCAATGTTTCTAATAGCGAATTATCCTGACTGTGACAAAACGAACATGAACATCATCTTAAAAAAGTAGATAAAAAATTTAACAACACACTTTAGTCACCTGCATTATAGACTTTTAATAAATCTCATAACCATTGAAACATTGCAATCATTTCCACCAGACAGCACAAGCAAGTAATTACCAACATGAATGTTATTGGTCGCAAATCATTTATAATTTTAAAACGGATACAAATGCTCAAACTAACGCGTCGCAAAACCAACAATATTAAAAAATCCCCAATCATCAATTTCAACCTATTTGAGCAGCATTCAAACAATTTCCCCGAAAAAATCGTTGCTCATTTCCTTTCTTTGTATTACATTTAGTTTATGACCGAAGTTGATATAGAAAAGGAAAATGCTGCCATTGCAAAAGCCTATAAAGAACTGCTTAAAGTAAGTTACCAGACCCTTACTGTTGCTGATAAAAAACTCATAAGACAAGCCTTTGATGTGGCCGTTGATGCGCATAAAAATCAACGCCGAAAATCAGGAGAAGCTTATATATTTCACCCTATTGCGGTGGCTAAAATTGTTGCTCAAGAAATTGGGCTCGACGCAACATGTATTGCTGCAGCATTATTGCATGACGTTGTAGAAGACAATCCTGATTACACCCTTGAAATCATCGAACAGAAATTTGGAAAAACCGTAACGCGAATTGTGGACGGATTGACCAAGATTGCATCGCTGAGCAAAGAAACCGACGTATCATCCCAAGCAGAAAACTTTAGAAAGATGCTGTTGACGCTTAATGATGATGTACGTGTGATTATCATCAAAATTGCAGACCGTCTCCACAATATGCAAACCATGGATTCCATGCGTACGGACAAGCAGGAGAAAATAGCTTCAGAGACCTTGTACATTTACGCGCCTTTGGCACATAGGATTGGACTTTATAATATTAAAAGCGACCTTGAAGATTTAGGCTTAAAATATACAGAACCTGAAGTCTATAATGAAATTCACAATAAGATAAAGGAAAGCAAGGAGGAACAAGATGCCTATATTAAAGCGTTTTCAAAAGTCATCGTTGACTCTTTGGACAAAGAAGGTTTAAGTTATACGATTAAAGGACGACCGAAATCCATCTATTCCATCCGAAGAAAAATGCTCAAACAAGGCGTTTCCTTTGACGAGGTTTATGATAAGTTTGCGGTAAGAATCATTTATAAATCTGATTTTGCGAATGAAAAGTTCTTGGCCTGGAAAATCTATTCCATTGTAACCGATCATTTTATTCCCAATCCTATTCGCTTACGTGACTGGATTTCCTCGCCTAAATCAACCGGCTATGAAGCTTTACACATAACGGTTATGGGACCAAAAGGACGCTGGGTAGAAGTGCAGATCCGCAGTGAACGCATGAATGAGATTGCCGAAAAAGGATACGCTGCGCACTACAAATATAAAGAAGGCAATGCGGAAGATGCCTTGGACACTTGGATTGACAAACTCCAAGAAGCCCTTGAAAGCAACGAAACCAATGCCGTCGATTTTGTGGAGCAATTCAAATTGAATTTGTATTCTAAAGAAATTTACGTGTTTTCACCTAAAGGCGATTTAAAATCATTGCCAAAAGGTGCTACCCCACTCGATTTTGCCTTTAGTATCCATACCGAAATCGGCATGAAGACCAGAGGCGCAAAAGTGAATGGTAAACTGGTGCCTCTCAGCCATGAGCTCCAAAGTGGCGATCAAGTGGAAATATTAACCTCTGAAAACATAAAACCTAACAGCAACTGGTTGGACTATGCGACTACGGCAAGAGCAAGAAGCAAAATCAAATCTTCTTTAAAAGATGAAAAGAAAGAAGTTGCGGTGGATGGCAAAGAACTTTTAAGACGAAAATTAAAGCAACTTAAGATCAATTTAGACGAAAAATCCATCAATGAAATGGTGGTGTTTTTCAAACTAAAAACGAGTTTGGATCTGTTTTATAGAGTGGGGATTGGCTCGATTGACAATACCATGCTCAAAGATTACGCGTCATCGAGGAGCAATGCTTTTATGACGTTCATTAAAAGTAAGATCCGTAAACCAACGGTAGTCCAAAACATTGATAACGACGAAATTACCGCCAAATACGACATGTTGGTATTTGGCAAGGAGGAAGAAAAGTTGGATTATAAACTATCTGCCTGCTGTAATCCAATTCCTGGCGATGAAGTTTTTGGATTTTTGACCATCAATGAAGGTATAAAAATTCATAAGAAAAATTGTCCAAACGCACTGAGCCTTCAATCTAACTATGCCTACAGAATTTTACAGGCCAAATGGATTGATTCTTCCCAGCAAGAATTTGCCGCACAGATCACCTTGAGTGGCATTGACAATATGGGATTGGTAAATAATATTACCAAAGTTATTTCCAGGAACATGCATGTCAACATGAAAAGTATTAGCTTTCAAACTGATGATGGTGTGTTTTCAGGTAAAATCAATGTTATTGTTAACAATAGCACCATGCTTAAAAAGCTCATGGAAAATCTAAAAAAAATTAATGGAATTGATAAGGTTACCCGAGTTTAAAAAGTGTAAATTTGCCCCGAACTTTCGGGATCAATTATGAGTGTAAAAACAGAACATACTAATCAGGAAATCGTAAAAAATGTGTTTACCACATTTTTGGAAAGCAAAGGGCACAGAAAAACACCCGAGCGCTATGCCATACTGCAAGAAATTTATGATAGTGAAGAACATTTTGATATAGAATCACTCTACATTAAAATGAAAAACAAAAACTATCGCGTCAGTCGTGCTACGCTTTACAATACCATTGAATTGTTATTGGAATGCTCTTTGGTACGCAAACATCAGTTTGGTCAAAATCAGGCACATTATGAAAAGTCATATTTTGACAAACAACATGATCACGTTATTTTAACAGATACTGGAGAGGTCTTCGAATTTTGCGATCCAAGGATCCAAACAATCAAAAAAACGATTGAAGAAGTCTTTAACATTACCATCTCCAACCACTCATTATACTTTTACGGAACAAAAAACGAACAACCTAAAGAATCTTAAAATGGCAGTAGATTTACTACTAGGATTACAATGGGGCGACGAAGGCAAAGGAAAAATTGTCGATGTGCTGACCTCCAATTACAATATTATTGCACGCTTTCAAGGTGGGCCCAATGCTGGACACACTTTGGTTTTCAACGGCAAAAAACACGTATTACATACTATTCCTTCAGGAATTTTTCATGAAGACACTGTTAATTTAGTTGGTAACGGTGTTGTAATTGACCCTGTTATTTTCAACAAAGAGTTGGACAAACTAGAAGAGCAACATGTGGACTATAAAAAGTCTTTGTTGATTTCTCGTAAGGCACACATCATTTTACCAACACACCGTTTACTTGATGCGGCCAGCGAAGCTTCTAAAGGAAAAGCGAAAATCGGTTCTACGCTTAAAGGTATTGGCCCAACTTATATGGACAAAACTGGTAGAAACGGAATTAGAGTCGGCGATCTTGAGATGGACGATTTTAAAGACAAATACCGTGCATTGGCCGATAAACATGAAGCCATGATTGCTTTTTACAATGTAGATGTACAGTATAATTTAAAAGAACTTGAAACTGAGTTTTTCAAATCAATTGAAGTGTTAAAAACATTGACTTTCATTGATTCTGAAGAATATTTACACCAAGCTCAAAAAGAAGGAAAGTCTATTTTAGCTGAAGGTGCTCAAGGTTCTTTATTGGACATTGATTTTGGAACTTACCCTTTTGTAACTTCTTCAAATACAACTGCTGCTGGTGCTTGTACTGGATTGGGTATTCCACCTAACGAAATTGGCGAGGTTTTTGGGATTTTCAAAGCCTATACCACAAGAGTTGGTTCTGGCCCTTTCCCTACCGAATTGTTTGATGAAGCGGGAGAAACCATGGGCCGTGTAGGTAATGAGTTTGGCGCTACAACTGGACGTTCACGTCGTTGTGGATGGTTAGATTTGGTAGCCTTACGTTATGCTTGTCAAGTGAATGGGGTGACCAAATTAATCATGATGAAAGGTGACGTCCTTTCAGGATTCGAAACCTTAAAAGTATGCACGTCTTACAATTATAAAGGCAAAGAAATACACCACTTCCCATACAATATCGAACCAGAAAACGTTACGCCTATCTATACTGAGTTTGAAGGATGGAACGAAGATTTAACTGAAATGACTGATGCTGCCAACATGCCGAAGGCTTTGGTAGATTATATAGAGTTTTTGGAAAAGGAACTCGAAATTCCAATTACGATTGTGTCTGTCGGCCCAGATAGAAAGCAGACGATTATAAGATAAATAGTTGAAACACGAACCTGCCTATCGAAAGGCAGGTTCATCTTTTAAGTAGTATCAATAATGTAATTTATGATAGTGCATAAGTATTACCGTCATTAATGTAATTAGTGGCACTCGTGCCCAAAAGCTCATCATTATAACATATTACCGAGACACCTAAATTGATGTTAACACAAAATAACGCTTAATTTAAAGAGTTACCTTAAAAATCATTTCTCGCACATTGAAAGCATTATATATTTTCACGGTATTATTTATAAGCTTAAGTTTTTCTGCTGTCTCTCAGACTCAAAAACTCAAGAAAATCCGTGTAGAATATTCAGGTTTTGTCGATTCTGACAGCCTAAGAGGACCTGGCGTTTCTGTATTCACAAGAGACAATACCCAACAAGTTCATTTTACTCACGAAGGCATCAATTTATGGTGTGACCAAGCTGTATATTACGAAAAGGAAGACTTTATTGAGGCCTATAGTAATGTGATCATGAAGCAGGGCGACACCATTAATATGAATGCAAAATATGTGGAATATAGTGGTAAGACCCAATTGGCATTTGCAAGTGGCGATGTGGTATTGACCGAACCAAAATCGGTTTTAACCACGGACACTCTCTATTTTGATCGTATAAAACAGCAAGCATTTTACCAAAGCAAAGGAAAGGTGGTGAGAGATTCCTCAGGAACCATCACGAGCCAAATTGGTCGCTACTATATGAACAGTAAAAAGTACCAATTTGTTAAAAATGTGGTTTTGGTCAATCCAGAATACACCTTAAACACAGAACACCTCGATTTCTACACGCAAACAGGTCATGCGTATCTTTTCGGACCTTCCACCATTGTTGGCGAAAACAATACTATTTATGCCGAACGTGGTTTTTACAACACCAATAACGACACGGGATACTTCGTCAAAAACTCAAAGATCAATTATGAGAATCGCGTTTTTGAAGGCGATAGCATGTATTTTGATAGAAAAAAAAGTTTCGCTTCGGCGACCAACAATATCATCGTTACCGACACCATTAACAACAGTATCGCCCGCGGCCATTATGCAGAAATTTGGCGCGCCAAGGATTCCGTATTCATAACCAAACGTGCGCTGGCCATTACCGTTCAGGAAAAAGATTCCATTTACATGCACAGTGATACCTTAATGGTGACAGGAAAACCTGAACATCGTATCACAAGAGCTTATTACAATGCAAAAATATTTAAAAGTGATTTGAGCGGAAAAGCAGATTCTATCCATGCCGATCACAAATCAGGATTGACACAACTCATTAATTTGGCACGCTTCTCCACTACCGATGCGTTTACCGTAAGACGCCGACCCATTCTTTGGAATTTGGGCAATCAGATGACAGGCGACACCATTCACCTTATATCAAACCCTAAAACAGAACAATTAGACTCCCTTGTGGTTTATGACAATGCCTTTTTGATTAGTCAGGACACCATCGGTAAAGGCTTTAATCAAATTAAGGGTCTACGACTTGTTGGCCTTTTCAAGGACAATGATCTTTATAATGTCGATATTATCAAAAATGCCGAAGTTATCAATTATTCCAGAGATGATAATCAGGAATTAATTGGGATCAACAAATCAAAATCCGGAAAAATCAATCTTAAAATTGAGGACGATTATAAAATTATCACCTTAATTGACCAAGTAGATGGCGATATATGGCCTGAATCCAAATTCCCCGAAAACGCCAGAAAATTAAGAGGCTTCGATTGGCGTGAAGAGGAACGCCCCAAAAGTGTTGATGATTTATTTAAAGATGACCCACCTTTAGTTTTACCCAAAATCAAAGGTCTAGACGATTATGTACCTCAAGAAGACTTCTTCGATGCCGCTTTAATGAAACGCGTGGAAGATGCCAGTTCAAAGGACACGAAAAAAGACGAGGAACAAAAGGCATCGCGTACTATTCCGAAGGAAGCGCTTAAAAAAGCAGATTCCTCTAAAGTAAACACCTTGCAAAAACCGAAAAAAAAGGATAATTAAAATGACTAGTGATTTTTTAAAGTACCAAGCACAAACTACACCACATCCTCTAGCTATGGAAATTTCCCATGCTGAAGGCTGTTATGTTTATGACACTAATAACAAAGCCTATCTTGATTTTGTTGCTGGTGTTTCGGCTTGTAGTTTGGGACACCGTCATCCAAAAGTGGTCAACGCTATAAAGGATCAGTTAGATAAATACTTGCACGTTATGGTTTACGGCGAGTATATTCAAGAACCTGCAGTTCAACTGGCCAAACTACTAGCGCAACACTTACCAGAATCTTTAGAATGTACGTACCTCGTCAACTCAGGAACCGAAGCTATTGAAGGCGCTTTAAAACTGGCCCGTCGCGCAACTGGCAGAAGCCAAATTATCTCTGCGCATCATGCGTACCATGGTAACACGATGGGATCCATGAGCGTGATGGGTTATGAAGAGCGCAAACAGGCCTTCAGACCTCTCATTCCAGATGTCGATTTTATTACCTTTAATAATAAAGAGGATTTAAATAAAATCACACCAAAAACTGCTGCCGTTATTCTTGAAACTATTCAAGGTGGTGCTGGATTTGTGGAACCATACGACAATTATTTGACCAAAGTCAGAACACGTTGCGATGAAGTTGGCGCCTTATTAATATTAGACGAAATCCAACCAGGTATAGGGCGTACCGGAAAATTATTTGGCTTTGAGCATTACAATTGCATTCCTGATATTTTGGTTACAGGAAAAGGACTCGGCGGCGGTATGCCCATTGGTGCCTTTTCAGCATCAAAGGCAATGATGCATACCTTACAGAACCGTCCCAAATTAGGACATATAACGACCTTTGGTGGCCATCCGGTTATTGCTGCCGCTGCTTTAGCAACCGTCAAAGAAATTGTAGAGAGTGATTTAATGCCTCAAGCTCTTGAAAAAGAACAGCTATTTAGAAAACATTTGGTACATCCATTAATTTCAGAAATCAGAGGACGTGGATTAATGTTGGCCGCTCTAACGCCTTCTGCAGAAATTGCAAACGAAGTCATTTTAAAGGCACAAAACAGAGGTTTAATTCTTTTTTGGTTACTTTTTGAGCCGAAAGCGATTCGTATAACACCACCTTTAACGATCACGAATGATGAAATTATTAAGGGCTGTAAGTTGATTATCGATATTTTAGACGAAATCTCCTCATAATTCCGTAATTTCGCGCGCACATTAAACCACTATATATCAGGAAGTAATAACGACCTACGGACGCTGTTAACTATTTTGTTGAAAACATTCGTGTTTAAAATCTCTTTTCTCTAATGTTAACGTTACATTTAATTTAACGAACACTAAAATGTGCTTATGGAGTTTAGTCAACATGACGACGACAATAATTATTCGCTAACAAAGTTTGAATCAATGTTAAAAACAAACGATGTGTTGTTTTTTGATTCCAATGAGTTTGAAAATATCATTCAGTTCTATTTTGAAAATGGCAGAATTGCTCGTGCAAAAAAAGCTATCAAATTAGGATTGGAGCAGCACCCTTCATCTATAGTTTTAAAACTTTTTCAAGTTGAAATCTACGTCTTAGAAGATAAATTGTCACAAGCCGAGAAACTTCTGGACACCTTGTATGTTTTAGAGCCTTCAAATGAGGAAATCTATATTCAAAAAGCGAATATTTTATCGAAACGCGACGAACACGAAAAAGCTATTGACACGCTAAAGATCGCTTTAACACTGACAGATTCAGATGAAGACGATGCCGATTTATTTGCCTTAATTGGCATGGAATATCTCTTTATGGATCAGTTTGAGAATGCCAAAAACTATTTTATCAAGTGTTTGGACTTGGACATAGAAGATTACTCAGCATTGTACAACATTATTTACTGCTTTGAGTTTTTAGATTTACATGAAGAAGCCATTGATTTCCTGAATCGCTATTTGGACAAAAACCCTTATTGTGAAGTAGCCTGGCATCAATTGGGAATACAGTATTTTACTTTAGAAGAATACACAAAAGCCCTTGCAGCATTTGAATTTGCCATTATTTCTGATGACACTTTTGTAGGTGCTTATCTTGAAAAAGGAAAGGTTTTGGAGAAATTGAAAAAGTATGAAGATGCTATTGAAAATTACAACGTGACTTTAGCGCTTGATGAACCGACCTCTTTTGCCTTATTAAGAATTGGCAACTGTTATGAAAAATTAGGTTCTGACGATTTGGCTGCACAATATTATTTTAAAACGGTCCATGAAGATCCTTTGTTAGACAAGGGTTGGATTTCCATTACCAGATTTTATAACAGAAAGAAAGACTACCAAAAGGCACTTTACTATATCAATAAAGCCATTAATATTGATGGCGATAATGTGAAGTATTGGAAATTATACGCGCAAATCAACCATCGTCTGAATTTTATTGAAGAAGCAGAACGCGGTTATAAAAAAGCTCTTGATTTAGGAAACTACGAATTGGACACTTGGCTGGAACGATCGGACGTGCTCATTAAATTGGGCGAGTACGAAGCCTCAGCGCTTAATCTTATTCAAGCTTCAGAATTCTATCCCGAAACTGCAGAAATTGAATACCGTTTGGCAGGCATCTATTTCACATTATTGGAAAATGAAAAAGGACAATACCATCTTAAAAACGGACTGCTCCTCAATTCGGAATTTTCTTTTATCATCGAAGAACTGTTTCCATTAATTGCTGAACACCAAATGGTGGTTAATATTATTTCAAATCCAAAAAAAACCTCCAAGTAAATTTCTATATCTTTACGTTTCTTATACGAAAAATAAAAAATGCAAAGACGCTTATCAGATTACCTATTCATTTCACTTAAAGGGATTGCTATGGGAGCAGCCGACGCTGTCCCTGGAGTTTCCGGCGGTACCATCGCTTTTATATCCGGTATTTACGAAGAATTAATTACAACCATTAGCGGTGTAAATTTAAGTTTATTGACCACACTCAGAAAGAATGGTTTTGCCGCTTTTTGGAAACAACTCAATGGCAGCTTTTTATTAGCTCTTCTAACCGGGATCATTATCAGTTTTGTGTCTTTTATGAGACTTGCCAAGTATTTGATTGAGCAACATCCGGTCTTAATTTGGTCTTTCTTTTTTGGGCTTATCATTGCCAGTATTGTCTTTGTGGGCAAACAAATCAAAACATGGAATTTAGGAACCATTATATCTCTGATTTTCGGAACTCTTGTCGCCTATTACATCACGACCTTACCTTCATTGGCCAATAATGACAGCCCTGTGTTTTTGTTTTTTGCAGGAGCCATAGCCATTTGCGCCATGATTTTACCTGGTATTTCAGGATCCTTCATATTAGTAATTCTGGGCGCCTATAAGACACTAAGCGATGCCTTACATGCTTTCGACTTTAAAAGAGTATTCATTTTTGCAGCAGGAGCTCTTATTGGACTCTTGAGTTTTAGCCATGTTTTAAAATGGCTGTTCAAAAATTATAAAAATACCACTTTAGCTGTATTAACAGGATTCATTTTTGGATCTCTCAACAAAATATGGCCTTGGAAGGAAACACTGACCGTTTTGGAAAAATCAACAGGACAAACGCATCCTGTCTCTCAATTTACCGAGCTAGGCACAATTGAAGTGTATCAAAGACAAATTAATGATTTCGAGACTATAAAAATGGTTTCGGAAAAAAGCGTGATGCCCTTTCATTATTCTCACATCAATAACGCCACCGACCCACAAATTGCATTTGCGATAGGCCTTATGATTATTGGATTTTTAACTATATTTATCCTTGAAAAGATAGGATCCAAAACCGAATAAATGCAAAGTACCAGAACCTTAACTGACAAAATTTTCCTCGTCATAAAAGGCCTGGGGATGGGTGCTGCAAATAAAGTACCTGGGGTTTCTGGTGGGGTCGTTGCTTTTGTGGCTGGGTTTTATGAAGAGTTTATTTATTCGCTTCAAAAAGTGAATAAAACTGCCTTCAAGCTACTATTAAACGGAAGATTCAAGAGTTTTTTCCGTTATATCAACGGACGCTTTTTGAGTATGCTTTTTTTTGGAATGATTGTCAGTTATTTCAGTGTTTCCAAAATCTTAGATTACTTTCTCATTCATTATGAACTCTATATATGGTGCCTGTTTTATGGTATGATCATCGGTTCAATTTACTATATCAACAAAGGTTTTAACGATTGGAACTTTAAAACCATACTTTCGCTTTCCATAGGAATTATATTGGGTATTGGTATCAGTTTCTTGGACCCCGCAAAAGAAAACGACAATTTGTTTTTTGTGTTTTTCTGCGGAATCATCAGCGTTTCAGGGATGACCTTACCTGGTTTTTCAGGATCTTTTATTCTGATCTTATTGGGTAATTATGTCTTGTTATTAGTGGATTCGGTCAATGCACTTTCTGATACGTTTTATGAGGTTTTTAGAGGCGATTTTAGCGTTTTCCATAATTCCGAAAGGATTCGGATGCTTCAAGTATTGGTGGTATTCACGGTAGGCTCAGTCGTAGGTCTTGTTACCTTTTCACATATCTTAAGTTACATTCTCAAACATTACAAAAGTATTACCATCGCCTCTATAATTGGCTTTATTGTCGGTTCGTTAGGCGTTGTTTGGCCATGGAAAAAAACAATTTATAGACTAAATGAAGAAGGCTTACATATCTATGATTCAACAGGTAAGCAAGTCGTTGAGAATTACGAACGATTTATTCCTGATCTTGGTAGTGAAACTTATATAGCAATTATGTATATTGTTATAGGAATAGCAATTGTTTTAGCTCTAGAATGGTATGCACAAAGAACCAGAAAAGTCAAAGTCTAAATTCGGCCTTATCGGAAAAAATATCGCCTATTCATTTTCAAAGGCTCATTTTACGGCCAAGTTTGAAAATGAACATCTGCCCTATTCTTACGAGAATTTTGATATCGACACGATTGATCAATTTCCTGAAATCTTAAAACAGAACGATACTATAGTAGGTCTCAATGTTACCATTCCCTATAAAGAACAAATCATTCCTTATTTAGATGAACTCAACAAAACCGCCTCAAAAATAGGTGCTGTAAATACCATAAAATTTCATCCATCAGGAAAAACCGAAGGATTTAACACCGATTATTATGGATTTAAAAAATCCATTGAACCGTACCTCAAGTCAAATCATAAAAAGGCGTTGATTTTGGGAACAGGTGGCGCTTCAAAAGCAATTGCCTATGCGCTGAAAAAGCTAAAAATTCGCTTTGATTATGTATCTCGAAATGCCCATCCAGATGCAAAATATTTGTATACTGATTTGACAGAGGACATCATTAATAAACATCAAATTATTATCAATTGTACACCGATCGGCACACATCCCAAGGTAAATGAATGCCCCGATATTCCGTACGACGGTATCACCAAAGAACATTTGCTATACGACTTGATCTATAACCCTATTCAGACCAAATTCTTAATGTGTGGCGAACTATTAGGCGCCACCACATGCAATGGTTCGAAAATGTTGGAATACCAAGCAGAAAAAGCCTGGGACATCTGGACCAAATAAAAATCACCTAAAACCACCTTTCTCTTTGTTATCTAAGGGGTTGTTAGTATATTTACTTCTTTACAAAAGCAAGAACTTTAATTTTATGACAATGTCAGAGAAAGATAACCTGCATATAGCAGATGGAAACGAGAATATAAAAGATGAGGCTATCACTTCTGAAAAAACAGTAGCTGAAACCCAAGACTCAAATTCGGAAGAGAACACTTCAAACGAAACAACTGAAACCTCTATTTCCTCGGATAATAAAGATGATAATCCAGAAGATGCTACTCCTGAAATTTCAGAAGACAAAGAAGTAGCACATACAACTTCTGAAGAATCGTCTGGCACTGAAGACGAAACAGCCCCTCCAAGTATAGAAGCAGCAACTACACCAAAGAAAGATGCTTTTGTGAATGAAATTGAGGAGTCCAATGCTGAGGATGCTGAGGATGAAAGTAATGTGGAACGTCATAATCTAGAAGAAAAAGATTATTCTGTCATGAGTATGGAGCAATTGTCGGATGAGTTCGAAAACTTGCTGAAAACCAAAAAGGTACAAACCATAAAAACCCATGCGGAAGAGATCAAAACGGAGTTTAACTCTAAATTCTCAGAAATTCTTGATGAAATGAAAGAGGAGTTTTTAAGCGAAGGTGGCAATGAAATTGATTTCTTTTACTCCAGTCCGTTAAAAAAACATTTCAATTCGCTTTATAAAGATTATAAAACCAATCTGAATGCGTATTACAAGACTTTAGAGACCAATCTCAAAACCAATTTAGATAACAGGTTACGCATTATTGAGGATATCAAAGGCCTTATTAATGTTGAAGAAAATATCAACACGACCTATAAGCACTTTAAGGATTTACAGGAAGAATGGCGTACTGCTGGTCCAATTCCAAGAGACAAATACAATAATGCATGGAATACTTACCACCATCATGTGGAAATTTTCTATGACTTTTTGCATCTTAATCGCGATTTACGCGACATGGACTTTAAGCATAATCTTGATCAGAAACTAAAAATTATAGCCCGTGCTGAAGAATTGGCAAAAGACGAAAATTCAAACCGAGCGTTTAGAGAATTACAGGTCCTCCATAAAATGTGGAAGGAAGATTTAGGACCGGTTGATAAAGAACATCGTGAAGCCATTTGGGAACGTTTTAGTAACGCCACCAAAACTATTCATGAAAAGCGTCAAGCCTATTATCTCGATGTTGACAAAGCTCACGAAGCCAATCTTGATAAAAAACAAGCTATCATCACTAAAATAGAAGAAGTTGCTCAAGATGATTCGAGTTCTCATCAAGCCTGGCAAAATAAAATAAAAGTCATTGAAGGTTTACGCGTCGACTTTTTCAACGCAGGAAAGGTGCCTATCAAGGTCAATGAAGCGACGTGGGCAAAGTTTAAGGCGGCCGTAAGAGTTTTTAACAAGAAGAAAAATTCTTTTTATAAAAACTTAAAAAAAGACCAATACACCAATTTACAAAAGAAATTGGATCTGATTAAAATAGCAGAGGACAATAAGGACAATGACGATTTTGCCACAGTCAGTCCATTGATGAAGAAAATCCAAAATGATTGGAAACATATTGGCCACGTTCCTAGAAAAGACAGTGATAAAATTTGGAAACGTTTTAAAGCGGCCTGTAATCACTATTTTGACAAAGTTAATGCTGAACGTAATGCCGCCGACAAAGAACAGGTTGAGGCATTCGAAAATAAAACAAAGCTGCTGGATTCCTTAAAAGATCTGCAATTAAGCGGTAATCCAGAACAGGATTTAGAGACCATCAAGCAAAAAACTGAAGAGTGGGGTGCTTTAGGACAAGTTCCACAAAGCAAACGCTTTATAGAGGGAAAATTCAATAAAACTCTTGATGGCTTATTCAATAGCTTAAAACTGGACAAATCAGAGGTTGAAATGATCAAGTTTGAAAACAAACTCGAGCATCTTGCACAACCGGATGATACGCGACTTTTGGATAATGAGCATCACTTTATCCGTAAAAAAATCGACGAAGTTAGAGGCGAACTCAATCAGCTTGAAAATAACCTACAATTTTTCTCTAATATAGATGAAAGTAATCCTTTGGTAAAAGACGTGTTGAAAAACATTGAAAATCATAAAGAAAACCTAGCCGTTTGGGAAGAGAAGTTTAAAAAGTTGAAAGAATTGTATTAGTAGTTCACTTTAAAAATATAAAAGTCTAATGTTTCAATTTGAAATATTAGACTTTTTTTTTATTGCTCAGTTTAAAAAATATTAAGGAAACCAAATAGCTATAAAAATCAAATCCTACCTGTGAAAACAGGTAGGATTTTGACCCCTAACTAAACTAAATTTTTAATCTTAATTAATACCGCTTAAAATATAATTAAGATTACCTACTTATGATTATGAAACTAAAATTAAGTTCCAATCTATTAGATATACGTCACAACTAATGTATTTGGATTACGAGAGTGAAAATAAATTACATTTTTTTTGCTTCTTCCCAATAAACATCCATTTCCGACAAGCTCATTTCCGACAATGGCTTATTTATTTCCTTAGACTTAGCCTCCAAATATTGAAATCTTTTGATGAATTTTTTATTGGTTCGTTCTAGAGCATTTTCAGGATTTATTTTTAAAAAGCGCGCATAATTGATAATGGAAAACAAAACGTCGCCAAGCTCACTTTCCATTTTATCGGCATCGCCATTCGTAACCTCTACTTTTAGCTCGTTGAGCTCCTCCTCTACCTTTTCATAAACTTGTTCAGGATGTTCCCAATCAAATCCAACACCAGCCACTTTATCTTGTATCCTATTGGCTTTTACCATGGCAGGCAAACTTGTTGGCACACCTTGCAGCACGCTCGTTTTGCCCTTCTCTTTTAACTTAATCTGTTCCCAATTGCGCTTCACGTCCTCTTCATTCTCCACCTTGACATCGCCATAAATATGTGGATGACGTTCAATGAGCTTATCACAGATACTGTTACAAACATCGGCAATATCAAAGTCATTAGTTTCACTTCCAATGCGCGCATAGAAAACAATATGCAATAACACATCGCCCAATTCCTTTTTCACCTCGTCCAAATCCTTCTCCAAAATCGCATCGCCCAGTTCATAAACTTCTTCAATCGTCAAATGCCTGAGGGTTTCCATCGTCTGTTTCTTATCCCACGGACATTGCTCACGCAATTCATCCATAATGGTCAATAGTCGTTCAAAGGCTTGTAATTGTTGTTGTCTTCGTGTCATAAACGTTGTTTTTTATCAAATTCAAAATTACGAAATTGGGAAAGGTAATGGCGGTTAATGTGTAGAATCTTAATTAGTATTAAGTACTAAGAATTAAGAAAGTTCGTTCATAAAACCCGTTCAAGGAATTTCTTAAAAGTATTCAAAAGAAAAACCCACGATTTTCAAATGAAAACATGGGTTTTATATATAAAGTATCAAATCTTTCTTCTTGATACTTTGTTCTTAATACTTTGTACTTAATTCTTACTGGGCTTTTCTAGCACTTGTGTTTTTAATTGAGCCTCCTTTTTTAGAAGCCGATGCTTTTGGTGCTGCACTTTTAATGGCAGAAGGGTTAGCAGTAGTTTTAGTCTGTGCTACTTCTACTTTGTCAGTCGCAGGCTTATCTTCTACTACTTCATCTAATGAAGCTAACAAATCATTCCCTTGTAAAATATTGTACCACTGGATAACTTTTTTGATATCGCTTGGATAGACACGATCTTCATCATAATCTGGCAACACAGCAAAGAAATATTCTTCTAAGGCATCTTTAGAATCTTTATGACTGATAGACGTTTGTTTACCATCTTCTTTTTCACGCACCTTTTTCAAAACCTCACGTAATGGAACTTCTTCAGTAAGTGTGTACATGGCAATTTCGCTCAAAACGCTCACATTACTGTGAACATTAACAGTGATGCGCTTTTTGTCGAGTAAGGACTCTGCCAAAAAACCGCTTCTTGTTTGGGTTACAATTTTGTAAAGCCCTGGTTTACCTGCAATGGATAAAATCTTATCTAAACTCATACTTTCTATATGCTTTTTATTTTTGAAGTTGACAAATATATACCTTTGCCTTTAATTTCTAAAAAATTAACGTTTCTTTTTCAGGGCAGGAAAACGCATCTTATAATCGACACTAATATTTCCTTTAGAAATATTACTCAACCTACCTTTGATCAAACGTTTTTTTAAGGTCGATAGTTTATCTGTAAACAAAATACCATCAATATGATCATATTCATGTTGAATGACTCTGGCCACAAGTCCGTCAAATTCCTCAACATGTGTATTAAAATCCTCATCCTGATATTCTATCTTGATTTTTGGTTTTCTGAACACATCTTCCCTTACGTCTGGAATACTTAAACAGCCTTCATTAAACGCCCATTCGTCGCCAGTTTCCTCAATGATTTTCGCATTTATAAACGTCCGTTTAAAACCCTGTAACTGCGCTTGTTCTTCCTTAGTCAAATCCTCATCTTCAGAAAAAGGTGTGGTATCGACAACAAACAAACGGATTGCAAGTCCAACTTGCGGTGCCGCCAAACCAACGCCAAAGGCATCATACATCGTCTCATACATATTGGCAATAAGCGCTTTCAGATTAGGATAATCGGCAGAAATATCTTCGCCTTCCTTTCTTAAAACGGGGTCGCCATAAGCAATAATAGGTAAAATCATTATTCTTTAAATTTACGACTGCAAAAGTACAATTCTTATTTAGGAATTAATAAACATAGGATAAAATTGTTAGGGAGTCTTTATTGATTATACAAATAACTCTGAAGAATAATCGTGGCGCTTATTTCGTCTACCAAGGCTTTATTTTTACGTTGCCCTTTTTTTAGTCCACTGTCAATCATGGTCTGAACGGCCATTTTTGAAGTAAAGCGTTCATCCACACGTTTAACAGGCATTTCAGGAATGGCGGTAGAAAGTTTTTTTAAAAAGGACTGAATAGATGCTTCACTTTCAGATACGTCATTGTTCATTTGCTTAGGTTCGCCTACTAGAAACAATTCTACTTTTTCTTTGGAAATATAATCCTTTAAAAACGGCAATAATTCTTTCGTCTCCACAGTAGTCAATCCGGAAGCGATGATTTGAAGTTCATCGGTTACCGCAATACCAGTGCGTTTTGTGCCATAATCAATTGCTAAAATTCTTGCCATCGTTAGTTCCCACGAAAGTGGGAATCTCATTTTAAAATGTTAATACCTGCAAATTTACGGGAATTAAATTAGGGACAGAAGTGATTGTTTGCAAATTAACATAAGAGGTTGTTCCACAGAGAAATGCAGAGGAAGCACAGAGTTACACGGAGAATTATCGAATATCTTTCAAATACTTGTATTAGAAATTTAATGCAAATCCATCAAATCAGCGTTGCATAAAAACTCGTCTCAGAATAAATCAAATATGACACATTCTTTTCCCAACTGAATTTTAGGTTTATCTTTGCGTGAATTTAAATTTAGCCATGAAACAACTACAGCAAAACATTGAAAACGCCTGGGAAAACCGTGAATTACTCTCAGATAAAGTGACCATTGACAGCATCAGAAGTGTCATCGATTTATTAGATGAAGGCACTTTAAGAGTAGCCGAACCAACTGCCGACGGTTGGCAGGTAAACGAATGGGTAAAAAAGGCAGTCGTTCTTTATTTCCCTATCCAAAAAATGGAAACTCTTGAAGCCGGCATTTTCGAATATCATGATAAAATTCCTTTAAAACGCGGCTATGCAGAAAAAGGCATACGTGTGGTTCCTAATGCAGTGGCAAGACATGGCGCTTTCATTGCAAAAGGCACTATTTTGATGCCAAGTTATGTCAATATTGGCGCTTATGTGGATGAAGGTACGATGGTCGATACATGGGCAACAGTAGGCAGTTGCGCACAGATTGGCAAAAACGTACACTTGTCTGGCGGTGTTGGTATCGGTGGTGTTTTAGAGCCGTTACAAGCAGCTCCTGTGATTATCGAAGACAACGCTTTTATTGGCAGTAGATGTATTGTAGTAGAAGGTGTAAGAGTTGAAAAAGAAGCCGTATTAGGCGCCAATGTCTGCTTAACCGCCTCTACTAAAATTATTGATGTGACGGGCGACGAACCTGTTGAAATGAAAGGCATTGTGCCGGCACGTTCTGTCGTGATTCCAGGAAGTTACGCCAAAGAGTTTCCATCAGGAACCTACAACGTCCCTTGTGCCTTGATTATTGGAAAACGTAAAGAAAGCACCGACAAGAAAACATCATTGAATGATGCTTTACGGGAATATAATGTGGCCGTATAATTAGAAAAGAATGGCAAATTACTATAAAAGTTTAGCACTTTTTGCAAAACGCATTTTACTGGTTCTACTTGTTTACACCTTATGTAGAATTTTATTTTTAGCTTTCAATTTTGGGGCATTTAATAAACCCTTTTTGAGTGCGTTTTTTGGAGGTCTGAGATTCGATCTTTCTGCTATTGCTTATATTAATTTGCTATTCGCCTTTTTACATGCTGTACCTGGGAAATTCAAATACAACGCCCTTTACCAAAAAGCGCTTAAGATTGGCTTTTACTGTGTAAACATTGTATTTATACTTACCAATTTTGTGGATTTTGAATATTATAAATTCACAGGAAGACGTAGCACTTTTGGATTGTTAACTGCCCAAGGCATGGAGCATGAAATCGGTGGTCTTATTGGCTCTTTTTTAATGGAGTTTTGGTATTTATTACTCATTGCGATAGTATTGGCGATAGTTTTCTATAAAGCCATTCCTATTTTAAAACGTCCAATTCCAGCGGTCAGAACCTCCAAGATGGATTATGCCAAACAAACGGTATTGTTTATCGGTATAATGATTACGACCATAATCTTCGGAAGAGGTGGTTTTCAGGAAAAGCCACTTCGCATTATAGATTCGAGTGGTTATGGCGCCTTAAACCATTCGGCATTGGTGCTTAATACGCCATTTTGCATCTTAAAAACTTTGAATCAAAAAGAAACTTTACGCAGTCCTGAGTACTTCTCAAAAGAGGAATTAGACCAAATATTTAGTCCGGTTATCAGCATTACCTCTGATAAAGAACCGACAAAACAAAATGTCGTTCTCATAATACTGGAAAGTTTTGGAAGAGAAAATTTAGGTATTGGTGCTACCCCATTTTTAGATTCGCTCATCACAAAATCCTATTATTTTGAAAACGGTTTTGCTAACGGAAAATTATCCATAGATGCCGTACCTTCTACCTTAACCAGCATTCCTAGTTTATTAAAACAATCCATAATAACCTCTAGCTACTCCGTCAATAAAGTGAATGGCTTGCCAAAGATTTTGAAGGATCATGGGTATGAAACTTCATTTTTTCATGGTGCGTTTAATGGTAGTCAAAACTTTGATCAATATTCTATAGTTGCCGGTTTTGAAAATTACTACGGAAAGGACCAGTATGAAGGCCCTGAAGCTTTTGATGGTCGCTGGGGAATTTTCGATGAAGAATTCCTTCAGTTTTTTAATAAAAAATTAACCACATTCCAACAGCCTTTTTTTAGTACCATTTTTACGGTTTCGTCTCATAACCCGTATATCATTCCAGAAAGATATAAAGACAAATTTCCAAAAGGAAAGACGAAAATCTATGAAAGCGTTGCTTATTCTGATTATGCTTTAAAACAGTTTTTTGAAGCCGCTAAAAAGGAAGCTTGGTACAAGAATACCGTTTTTGTGATTACGGCCGACCATACTTCGTCGGAGCCTACTAGTGAAATCTATAAAACAAACGTAGGAAAGTTTAGAATTCCGATTCTATTTTTTGATCCTTCAAACGAGAATTTCGTAGGAAAACATATGAAAAACTTCCAACAGATTGATATTTTGCCTTCTGTTTTAGACTATCTGGGGATTTCAACAACGAGCATCAGCTATGGGAAATCATACACATCTAATAAAGACTTCGTTGTTTATTATTTAGATAATATCTATCATCTTATTGATGGCGATTATTATTTAGCATTTGATGGCACGAAAGCTCTAGCACTTTACAACTTTAAAGAAGATCCATTATTGAAAAAGAATTTACTTTCGACAGAAACCGAAAAAGCGAAAAACTTAGAAAAATTTATCAAGGCTTATATTCAATCGTTTAACGAACGCATGATTGAGAATAACTTAACGCTTTAGTTTTTCTAAGCGCTGTAGTTTTATAAGTTTCGCATATTTCATATAGGAGAAAAAAGCTTGTATTAAGGCAATTGTAATCCCATCTAATCCATTAAAAATTCCTTTTTTAAAGAAATAGCATCGAAAAAAAGCAACTGCTCCATTTAGTACGGGCTTAAAACTATTTATACGGTTTCCTTGATTGAAAAGTTGACTGGCGTGCCAAGTAGAATATTGATTTTTTTTGGCGATAATTTGCTCAAAAGTATCCCAGCCATAATGTAAAATATGAACATTTACTTTCATCTCATTCGTGGCCACTATTTTTTGATGCACTTTAGAAAAGGATGGCGCCGCTGTCTTTTTATTGAAAAATCGCACTTTGTGATCGGGATACCATCCAGAAAAATCAATTAACTCATCATCTAGAAAGTTTTTAACCCTAAAAGAAAAGGCATCATAACCACCTTCCACATACTTTTTATCTAATATAAATTGTTCTGCGTCCGCATCTAAAATCTCGTCGGCATCAAGATTTAAAATCCAATCATTTTTACAGAACGGCAAACCGTACGCACGCTGTGGACCATCACCTAAAAAAGATTGAGAAATAACTTTGGCGCCCTTGCTTTCCGCAATAGCCACTGTATTGTCGCTACTCATGGAGTCAACTATAATGACCTCATTACAAACTTTAAACAAGGCGTCAATGCATTTTCCTATATTTTTCTCTTCATTAAAAGTAATGACCAATCCGCTAATGTCCATAAATAACATGTTTACAGGACAAAAATACAGTTTTCCTTTAAGTAATGCTCAACATAAAATTTAAACCTTCTTGGTGCCGTTCTATCGATGCTGAAAGTAAAATTCATTTAACAGAGATTAACTCGGCAACGAAACAATAACTAAAACCCATAGGTAGTAAGCAATTCCGAAATAGGAATTATATTTAAAAAAAAGGTTATAAATTTGTTCGGAAATATAAATACGAACTCATTTCATCGAATTAAATTCTATAAATCTATCAATTGCCCCAAATCTATTATGAATTCATTTAAATCATGACGATAAAAAACACTCCTACAACCTCTTTGATTTTAACCACCTATAATTGGCCAGAGGCGCTTGAGCTTGTTTTACTGAGCATCGTCAAACAAAGTGTTTTACCTGATGAAATTATTATTGGCGATGATGGATCAGGGCCTGAAACTAAGGCCGTCATTACAAAGTATCAAAACAACTATTCAGTTCCGATTATACATGTTTGGCATGAAGATGATGGCTTTCGAAAAACTGAAATTTTAAATAAAGTGATTGCACGAGCCACATCAGAATATATCATTAAAATTGATGGCGACATTATTTTACACCGTCATTTTGTGAAAAACCATCTACAAATGTGTGAAAAAGGAGTTTACACCTGTGGTTCAAGAGTTTCTTTAAGTGATGAGGCTTCAAAAAAAGCACAGGAAACCAAAAACATTTCCTACCGTTTCTTTTCCAAAGGAAACAACAACCGACTCAACGCACTTTACAATCCCTTCCTGATGAAACTATTTTCGTACTATAATGATAACCTCATGAAAATTAGAGGTTGTAATACAGGAATGTGGCGAGATTTGATAGAAATAACCGGTTATAATGAGGATATGATTGGCTGGGGAAGAGAAGATTCTGAGATATCGGCAAGATTAACGCATGCCAAAAAAAGAAAAAAAAATAACAAATTTGGAGCCCTTAACAATCATCAACATCAAAGTTTTAGTTCGCGTTCCGAATTAAACGAGAATCATGAAATTTTCTCTTAAACCATAGATGAAAACCTCACGCGATGTAAAAATAGTTTAGATAAACATCTCCAAAACGCAACTAGTAAGAACTAAAAATATCTTTTTAAATTGAAAAGCCCCACAAAAATATCGGCGTTATTAATTGTTTATAATGAAGTCAATCATATTCAAGAGGTTATAACTAACATCAGTTTTTCTGATGAAATTATTGTTGTCGATTCTTTTAGCACCGATGGTACAGTTTCGGAATTAGCTCAATTTAAGCACGTAAAAACAATACAACGCAAATTTGATAATTTTGCAGACCAAAGAAACTTTGCCATGCAACAAGCCACTCACGATTGGGTTTTATTTATTGACGCTGATGAACGCATAACTGACGCGTTAAAATCAGAAATTATCACAACAGTTAATTCCCCAACTGATGCTGTTGCGTTTATGGTTAAACGTCTGTATTTTTTTAATAAAAAAAGAATCTTTTTCAGTGGTTTTCAAACCGATACTACCTATCGGTTATTTAAAAAAGATCGCGCAAACTATATTGAAGATAAAATAGTACACGAAATGCCTCAGATAGATGGCAAAAGTGAAATTTTAAAAAACAATATGCTGCACTATTGCATTGACAATGCACCTCATTATAAAGCGAAGATGGAACATTATGCAAGCCTCAAAGCCTTAGAACTATATAAAAAAGGAAAAAAACCAACACCTTTCCATTTTATTTTTAGACCCGTTTATAAATTCATTAATAACTATTTTTTTAGACTGGGTTTTTTAGATGGAAAACCAGGTCTTCAAATATGCTATTTAAATGCTTATGGCGTTTATTATAGATATAAGGAACTTGAAAAATTAGTGACTGATTCCGGAAATTAATTTTTTTCTTTGGTTTTGTCCTATAAAATATCACTGGAAAACTTCGGCTTCAACCATCCAAATCGCCAATAATTTATGAGAACTTTAGTCATTGGGAAAACCGATTTCATAGCGAGCTGAAAAACAGTCCTATGAGTGAAAAAAAAGATAAATACAATCATTTTTATATATGCACAAAGAAATTTCAAATGCAGTTCAAGTTTTAAAAGATGGCGGACTCATACTCTATCCTACCGATACCGTTTGGGGAATTGGCTGTGATGCTACCAATGCGGAGGCGGTTGAAAAAGTGTTTCAACTGAAAGAGCGCGCAGACAACAAAGCACTGATTTGTTTGGCAGCCGATGATCGCATGTTGAGTAAATACGTAAAAGAGATTCCAAAAGTAGCGTATGATATTTTTGACGTTGCTGAAGAGCCAATTACAATTATTTATGATGACGCTCAAAATTTGGCCGAAAATTTAATTGCAGAAGACAAATCCATTGCCATCAGAATTCCGAATGACGATTTTTGTTTTCAGTTGCTCAGGCGCTTTGGAAAACCCATCGTTTCAACATCGGCTAATGTCAGCGGCAAACCCACACCAAAATCATTCAAAGAAATAGCACCCCACATTTTAAAAGGTGTGGACTATGTTGTAAATTTGCATCGCGAAAAAGTTTGCGCCAAACCTTCGTCAATCATTAAGTTGAGTGCGAATGGAAAGGTGAAAATTATAAGATAAAAAAAACTCCAAAATTCAAATTCCAAATTCCAATAATCTGTTTGGTATTTGGTACTTGAAATTTGAATATTATGAAATATCAAGCCTTAACTCATCCAATTTTTAAAATCATCTCCCAATCTGCTGAAGAATTAGGAATTGATGCATACGTCATTGGTGGCTTTGTTCGTGATTATATCCTAAAACGCGGCCAACATAAAGACATTGATATTGTCGCTATTGGCAGTGGTATTGCCTTGGCAAAGCAAGTGGCCAAAAACATTCCAAACCGTCCTAAAGTTCAAGTGTTCAAAACCTATGGCACTGCTATGTTACGTTATGAGGACATTGAAATCGAATTTGTAGGCGCCCGCAAAGAATCTTATACGGAAGAAAGCAGAAATCCGATTGTGGAAAATGGCACTTTGGAAGACGACCAAAATCGTCGTGATTTTACGATAAATGCGATGGCTCTTGATTTGAGTTCAGCTCATTTCGGTAATTTACTCGATCCGTTTGGTGGCATTGCTGATTTGGAAGCGAAAATCATCAGAACGCCATTAGATCCTGACATTACCTATAGCGACGATCCGTTGCGCATGATGCGTGCCATCCGATTTGCGACACAGCTCAATTTTACCATTGAAAAAAAATCGCTTGACGCCATTTCAAAAAACAAGGAACGCATTAAAATAATTACCAACGAGCGGATTGTGGTTGAGCTCAATAAAATTATTGAAAGTGACATTCCCTCCATCGGTTTTTTATTATTGGAACAAACTGGCTTACTAAATTATATCCTTCCAGAATTGAGCGCCTTAAAAGGTATTGATGAGAAAGAAGGACAAACACACAAGGATAATTTTTATCACACCTTAGAAGTTGTTGATAATATTGCTCTACACACCAATGATGTGTGGTTACGATGGGCAGCACTTCTGCATGATATCGGTAAAGCACCCACAAAAAAATTCAGTAAAAAAGTTGGCTGGACGTTTCATGGCCACGAATTTGAAGGCTCAAAAATGGTCTACAAGTTGTTTAAACGTTTGAAAATGCCATTGAATGATAAGATGAAATTTGTTCAAAAAATGGTGTTTATGAGCTCCCGACCTATTGCCTTGGCAAATGATGTGACGGATTCTGCCGTGAGACGCTTGGTTTTTGACGCTGGCGATAATGTGGATGATTTAATGGTGTTGTGTCAAGCTGATATCACGACCAAAAATCCAAAGAAATTTAAAAAATATCACAATAATTTCAAACTCGTCAGAGATAAGATT
>NZ_JBDSLS010000053.1:0-24368 GCF_039916245.1 Gelidibacter sp. | reverse complement strand
GCAAAAATGGCGCTGAAGAAATTGGACGAATCCGATTATTTACAGCAAGCTGAACTCAAGGATTATTATTCTGAATTGACCTTTATCATCCGACGTTATTTGGATGAAAAAGTATACAATCGCGCTTTGGAAAGTACCACCGACGAATTGATTTTCCGTTTGAATTTACTTAAAGATGGCAATCAAATCGAACTATCTAAAGACGATATCAGAAACATTGAAACCATTCTGAAACGTGCCGATTTGGTAAAATTCGCCAAGTCCGCTCCAGATATTGAATTGGCCAAAATTGACAGGAATACGATCGATCTGGAGATCGACAATGTCAAACAAGCATTACCAGAGCCAACTGAAGCCGAAAAATTATTGGATCAGCAATATAAAGAGGAACAGGAACGCAAAAAGAAACGCCGTAAAATCATCATTACCGTTGCCGTTTCCCTGTTTTTACTCATGGCCACTTTTGTAGGTTTCTCCATAAAATATGGCTTTCATTATGTAAAAGACACACTTATCGGTAACGACACCAAAGAGCTATTGGAAGGCGATTGGGTAACCAGTGATTATGGCGTTCCGCCGATTTACATCACAACACCAGTAGTTTTAGAGCGTGTGGAATCACAGGCTATTGACACGAACGCCACTGTTAAAACAACGATGTTTGGCTATGGCACCTTATTAAGTCCCATAAACATTATGGTCAGCACCTCAAAGTTGAACATTCCTGATACCACAAAAATTGATTTGAATTTGGCAATCGAAGGAAGTCTTCAAATGTTGGCACAAAATGGCGTGAAGGACATTCTTACCAAAAGAGATAAATTCGTGACCCCTAATGCCGCTGAAGGCTTGAAGGTTTACGGAACGGCATCCTTCCCTGGACTCTTGCCAGATCACTACAGAAAAGGGAATTATGTTTTTCTTGCTTTTACGACGGAACATATTTTACAACAAATCATGTTGGTCTGGGATGCTGAAGATCGCTATGCCGAGGACATTATGGAACGCGTTTTAAATTCCGTAGAACTTAAAAAAGTAGACTGATGCTGGAAGGAATTCATTTTTTAAACAAAGAGTTTTTTTGGTTGTTTTTACTTCTACCATTAATTGTGATATGGTATATATTTAAACACAAAAAGCAAACGGCCGAACTTAAGATGTCAACCATAAAAGGGTTTAAAATGACCAACTCATGGTTGCCAAAAGCAAGACATGGCCTATTTGTTTTAAGACTATTGGCATTGGCCTTAGTGATTACCGCTATAGCACGCCCAAGAACGGTGGATGTTTCGACCAAAACAAAAAACACCAGAGGGATTGACATTGTGATTGCCATAGATGTTTCGGCAAGTATGTTGGCCAAGGACCTATTACCAAACCGTTTGGAGGCCTTAAAAAAGGTGGCTTCAGAATTTATAAAAAGCCGACCAAATGACCGTATTGGGATTGTGGAATACGCTGGAGAAGCCTACACCAAAACACCGATTACCAGCGACAAAGCCATTGTATTGAGAGCGCTTAACGATATCAAATACAATACCACCATTGAAGGCGGTACGGCGATTGGATCTGGATTGGCAACGGCAGTCAACCGAATTAAAGACAGTAAAGCCAAAAGTAAAGTCATTATTTTATTGACCGATGGGGTCAACAACTCCGGATTTATTGATCCAAAAACAGCTAGTGAATTGGCGATTGCCTATGACATTAAAGTCTACACAATAGGCATTGGAACCAATGGTATGGCACTTTCTCCTATTGGTATTTTGCCAAACGGCAACTTTCAATACGGACGCGTGCCCGTGGAAATTGACGAAGACTTAATGAAGGAAATTGCAAAGGTTACCGGCGGACAATATTTTAGAGCAGACAACAACAAAAAGTTAGAAGCCATTTATGAAGAAATTAATAAGTTGGAAAAAACGGATGTTGAAGAATTTAAATATTATAATTACGAAGAAAAGTACCGTCCTCTGATATTATTAGCATTTGGACTATTACTTTTTGAATTCTTATTAAGATCAACTCTTTTTAGAAGTTTTAATTAGACATCAACTAAGACAATAGAGAAGAGAATAAAGATTATAGAAGTTAATAAAACATTCGTGTATTCGTGGCTTATTCCATTATCTGCAGACTGACGACTACAGACTGATGACTGATGACTGCCGACTGCGAACTGAAAACTGAAAATTAAAAAATGCAATTAGAAGAAAAAATATGGTTTTGGGGATTAATGGTCATTCCATTGATCATGCTTATATTTTTGTTGCTGCAATTGTGGAAATACCGCATGCAACGCAAATTTGCGAGCAAAGCTTTATTTAAAAGATTAAGTCCAAACACTTCGATTTTCAAGTCTATTTTAAAAGTCGTGGTGCTTTCGCTTGCTTTTGCTTGCTTGGTCATCGCCTTGGTCAATCCGAAATTGGGAACGAAACTTGAAACCGTCAAGCGTGAAGGCGTTGATATTGTATTTGCCGTTGACGTTTCAAAAAGTATGTTGGCGGAGGATATTGCTCCCAATCGTTTGGAAAAAGCAAAGCAACTGGTTACTCAAATCATTAATAATTTAGCGAGCGATCGGGTTGGAATTATAGCTTATGCGGGAAAAGCCTTTCCGCAATTGCCAATTACCACCGACTATGGATCGGCCAAAATGTTCCTCCAAAGTATGAACACCGACATGCTTTCATCACAAGGAACCGCTATTGGTGAAGCCATCCAACTTGCAAAAGGTTATTATGATGACGACCAAGATACCAATCGCGTGCTCATTATCATATCTGATGGCGAAGATCATGGCGAACTGGCAACGCAAGTGGCACAGGAAGCTTACGAAGCAGGCATCCGGATTTTCACCATTGGTGTGGGAGATGTCAAAGGTGGGCCAATCCCTGAAAAGCGAAACGGGATTATTGTCAACTATAAAAAAGATAAAAATGGCGAAACCGTCATCACACGTTTAGATGAAGACACTTTAAAAAGCATCGCCAAAGAAGGTCATGGCTCCTATATCAATGGAAGGGATACTGCAAAAGTAGTGGAGCACATTCGGAATATTTTAAACAAGATGGATAAAACCGAATTTGAAGCCAAACAATTTGCTGATTTTGAAGCACAATTTCAGTGGTTTTTGGGTGCGGCCATTTTCTTTCTATTAGTAGATATTTTATTGTTGGAAAGACGCACTTTATGGCTAAAACGCTTGAATTTATTTAACGAGAACCTCACATAACTTTAAGAAAACATTATAACCCAATTACTAATAGTTTTTTTAGATTTACGAACTGTTTAAAAATGAGGATAATAAACAATGATTTTGATTGAATTTTACTTTTGGTGTGAAAACAACATAATAAAGTAAGTTCATAATGACCTAGATAAATGAAAAACTTAACACTTTTAATCCTATTTTTTACATGTTTCGCTTTTTCTCAAGACAACGAGAAAGAGAAGGAACAATTGTTGGCCATAAAGAAATCCAATAATTTGGTTTATGAAGCCAATGCGTTGATGGAGGACAACAACTTTATTTCTGCAGAAAAAGAATATCGCAAAGCTATTTCCAAACAACCTTCTTCTGTAGCAGGTACTTATAATTTAGGAAATTCCTATTATAAAAAAGGCAACTACGAAGAGGCGCTTTACAGACAGCAACAAGCGGCTAACAATGCCACAGATAAGGCCGAAAAACACAAAGCATTCCATAATATTGGTAATATTTTGATGAAAAACAAAAAGTGCAAAGAAGCTGTTGAAGCTTATAAAAGTGCTTTAAGAAATAATCCTACCGATGATGAAACGCGTTACAATCTTGGACTAGCAAAAGAATGTGCTGAACAGCAAAAAGATGATCAGCCGGATGAAAACCAAGATAAGGACAAAAAAGAGGATAATAAAGACGACAGCGATCAGGATAAAGACAAAAAAGATCAGCCAGATCAAGATAATAAAGACAACAAGGACGATAAAGGCCAGGATAAAAAAGAGGGCGACGACAAAAAAGACGAAGGCAAACCAAAGGATGAAAAAGGTAAAGACGAAAATCAACAGCCTCAACAGCAACCTGGAAAATTGTCTCCGCAGCAGATAAATAATTTATTGGAAGCCATGAACAATCAAGAACAGAAAGTTCAGGAAAAAATGAATGCCGAAAAACAAAAAGGAGTCAAAGTACAAACGGATAAAGACTGGTAGATGGATTTTTGATTGATGAATAACGATTAACGAGTTATGATTTAAGAACCCATATGAAGACAAATGAATTAGAAGAACGCATTATAGATTTCGCAGTGTCAATCGTTAATATTGTCGACGTGCAAATCTCTATATTGGAAATGAAGAAAAAATATTAAAGGTTTTGGATGAAAACAATTAACTAATTTCCATTTTTGTCGCAAGTATTAAAACTTCTAAAAACAACAATTAAAAAAATCGATAATCGTTAATCGTTGTTCGTTAATTTTTATTTAAATAGATGAGCTTAAAAACATACATAACATTATTTTTAATTGCAGTAAGTACAAGTTTTGTTACCGCCCAAGTAAAATTTGAGGCCAAGGTTAGCAAGACCAAACTTGGTGTGAATGAGCGTTTACGTGTGGATTTTGAAATGAATACGGATGGTGATAATTTTAACCCGCCGTCTTTCAATGATTTCACGGTCGTGGGTGGCCCAAATCAATCCGTGAGTCATTCGTGGGTCAATGGTGTTCGCTCCTTTGCAAAAACCTACAGCTACTTCTTGGCGCCGAAGAGAACAGGGAATATTACAATCACTCAAGCCACCATTGAAATTGATGGGGAGATTTATAAAACATCGCCAGTTACCGTTCAAGTTACTGCAGCCGTAACCAGACCCAATGATCCGGACAATGTGGACAATGTGGTGGATGACAACCTTCATCTTGTTGCTGAAATATCCAAAGGCAACCCTTACCTCAACGAAGCCATTACCATCGTTTATAAATTATATGTTTATAAAGATATTGGTGTCACTAATTTCAGGGAACTCAATAGCCCGAAATACAACGATTTCTGGAGTCAAAACATCGATTTAAAAGATAACAAGATTCAAACTGGCCAATACAATGGTCGTGAATATCGCTACTTAGTGATTCGAAAAATTGTGTTATACCCACAAAAAACAGGTAAAATAGAAATCGAGCCTTTAAGTCTTGAACTTACCGTAGAAGTGCCAACGAGTAGACGTGACTTTTTTGGCAGCCAAATGATGACGCAAGTTCAAAAAACAGTTTCGGCAGGAAGCAAAACACTCGAAGTAAAACCACTTCCTGAAGCTGGCAAACCAGAGAGTTTTACGGGTGCTGTAGGTAGTTTTGATTTTAAATTGACCACGTCCAAAGACGAGTTGAATGCTACAGAATCCTTACAAGCACGGTTAGAAGTGACCGGAAATGGTAACTTGAAGTTATTTCAATTGCCTAAATTGACCTTGCCAAGTTCCCTGGAAGTCTATGAACCTGAACACACCGAAAACGTAAGGACAACGCTCGATGGCATGCAAGGTGGCATTGCCGATAGTTATACGATTGTGCCACAATTTAAAGGCAAGTATCCGATCCCAAATGTGGATTTCTCCTATTTCGATTTAAAAACAGAAACCTATAAAACCATTTCTACAGGACAGCATTTAATCAACGTCCTGGAAGGCCCAACAAACAATACCAATAACGACAGCAATATCGCATCAGCAGGCGATGGGAAACAACGTGTGGTTATGAGCAATGACCAATTTGCCTTTGTGAAAACTGAAGCGAATCTTAAACCGATCATCTCGGAACCATTTTTTCAATCGTCTTGGTACTGGAGTTCCTTGTTACTCCCACTTCTAGCCATTCCTTTGGCCATGGTTTTCCGTAAGAAAAAAGCCGAACGTGTGGCCGATGTTAAAGGCAATAAAATACGCAAGGCCGATAAATTGGCCAGAAAATATTTAGGAGAAGCCAAAAAAGCATTAGGTCAAAAAGAAGCCTTTTATATTGCTTTGGAGAAAGCACTCCATAATTATCTGAAGGCCAAATTGCATATTGAAACCAGCGATTTGAGCAAGGAGCGGATTGAAAAGCTACTTACCAAACGTCAAGTAGACGAGTCAATGATTAGCGACTTCCTAACCATTCTTGACAGTTGTGAATTGGCACGATACACGCCTTTTTCAGAAGTGACCATGCAGGAGGATTATGATAAGGCTGCAAACACGATTTCAGTAATTGATAAACAGCTTAAGTAAGATGAAAAATTTTGTTTACATACTGACATTTTTAATCGGCAGCTTAGGGTTTAGCCAGAATGAACTGCTATTTGAGCAGGCCAATGACTTGTACAACAAAGGCGATTTTGAGGATGCCATTTCAAAATATGAAGCTATTATTGCTTCGGGAGAACATTCGGCAGCGTTGTACTATAATTTGGGCAATGCACATTATAAACTCAACCATATTGCACCAAGCATCTATTACTATGAAAAGGCTTTAAAACTGTCTCCAAAAGACAAGGAAATACAGAACAATATCACGTTTGCTCGCAATATGACCATTGATGCCATTGATAAAACACCTGAAATCGGGTTTTCCAAGCTTTCAAAGTCTATCACTAATTGGCTGACCTTTGATAATTGGGCAAAATTATCCGTGCTTTTAATGGCGCTTTTTGTGGTGTTCTATCTGGTCTACTATTTCAATTATAGTACTACAAAAAAACGATTGGCGTTCATTACGGCCATGAGTTTTTTAATTTTGGCGTTTGGCGCAGTGGCCTTGGCCTATAATAATTATCATCTGTTACAAAATGATCAGCCTGCCATTGTTTTTGCTAAGGAAGCTCAGGTCAAGAGTGAGCCAAACCTCAGAAGCCCTGAGTCCTTTAAACTCCATGAAGGCACTAAAGTTCAAATTTTGGATACGGTCAACAATTGGAAGAAAATCAAACTTGCCGATGGTAAAACAGGTTGGATTCCAAATGATGATATTAAGGCCTTGAATATTTACTAACTCCTTTTTTATCATTTTTATCAAGCTGAATTTTATTCATGACTTTTAAGCTATCATGACGCAAACGCATCTTATCATCGATTTAAAACATTAACACGACTAAGAATCTTCCTGCTTTTTCACGCTATAACTGAACCTTTAACGAGTTAATCGCCTCCGATTTTCAATTACTTTAACAATTTTTAAAATTTCATATATTATATTTGCATCTTGTGGATCGATTTTACATGAAAAAAAAAATTATTACTTTCTTCCTTATAGCGCTCTTTACTGGATTTATGGCAGGGCCTACGCTGAGCATTTTTAGTGATTCGATTGATAGTTCAGTATTTTACAGTTTAAATGAGGAAGACACGAGTACCAATAAAAACCTGAAGGTCTTTAAAATACATAGTGCAGAAAGTAATCTGACCCATTTAGCAGTTTTCGATTCTGAAGAGCTAAGTTTAAATACCGCCTATCTGACCTTATATACGCCTTATGTCACAGAGTGTCTTTCTCCACCCCCTGAATTAGTATAGGCCAATTAGGCAAAAAGTAATGTTTGCCTTATATTTCCAATAATTTTCAGTCATACTTTCAGTCATTGCTTACCACTTTATTATTAGAATTCATTTACCAAAATCGACACTATAGCCTAATTTAAAGCACTAACAGTGATCGGATCATTGGACTATTGCTCATTCGTAAAATTATTATATGATTTCAAAAAAAATATTATCTCCTTTTCAAAAATATGTAAACACAGAAAGCCTAAGCGGGGTCTTTCTTATAACAGCCACCCTTATCGCCCTTATTTGGGCCAATTCGCCGTGGGGCGAGAGTTACCAGAACTTGTGGCAATATGAAATGGGATTTACCACCGAGAGTTTTGAACTCAACAAACCCCTCATTTTATGGATCAATGACGGCTTGATGGCGATTTTCTTTTTCTTGATCGGTCTGGAAATTAAACGGGAGTTTCTGATTGGGGAACTGAACTCCACTAAAAAGTTGGCATTTCCCTTATTTGGGGCTTTTGGGGGCATGTTATTCCCAGTTTTATTTTATTTCTTATTAAACAACAATCCTGAAACCATGCATGGCTGGGGAATTCCAATGGCCACCGATATTGCGTTTGCATTGGCCGTTTTAAAACTATTAGGAAATCGCGTGCCCTTGAGCTTAAAAGTCTTTTTGACCGCATTCGCCATTGTGGATGATCTGGGAGCGGTTATGGTTATCGCCATTTTTTACAGTGAAAATATCGAATTTACATCGTTATTTGTTGCCTGTGGAATGCTCGCTTTACTTTATATCCTCTCCGCAAAAGGTTACTATTCGAAATTTTTGATGGCCACGTTCGGAATCGTCATTTGGGTTTTATTTTTAAAATCTGGTGTACATCCCACCTTAGCAGGGATTCTATTGGCGTTCTCCATCCCGACATATCAAAAGATTAAGACTGGACCTTTTATTGAACAGTTGGAAACGATTACCCAAAATATCAAGAATGCAACCATATTGAAAGAGCCTATTCTTTCCAAAGAGCAAATTGAACATATTGACATGCTGGAAGATTGGACTCAGAAATACCAATCGCCCCTGCAATATTTAGAGCATAAATTGCATCATTGGGTTGCCTTTGTCATTATTCCATTATTTGCATTAGCTAACGCTGGCGTAATGTTCAATAATGCGCAAGGCCTAGACGAGGCGCTGATTGTCACCTTAATGCTTTGTTTGATTTTGGGGAATAGTATTGGTATTACCACTGTTGTTTTTGTCGCTAAAAAACTCAAAATCACTCAAATCCCAGAAGACATCAACAACAGACATATCATTGGCGTTTCCTTTTTGGCGGGAATCGGGTTTACGATGGCCATTTTTATCGCGAGCTTGGCATTTAAGAATAACCAAGCTTATGTGGACTCGGCAAAAATTGGGATTTTATTGGGTTCTGTAATTTCTGCAATCATTGGGTATCTCATTTTACGCTTTAACTCGACGAAACAGGAAATTATTGAATAAACAATTATGGCCTAAATTGCCATACCAGACCGACAAACGTTCTGGCGGCGTTTTTAAAACAGACTGAAAGCCTGTTGCATTCGTGAAATTAATAATTAATAATTTTCACCGGTATGCTCACTGTGAAAATTCGTGATCCCGACGCTTCGGGAGTGTCAAAATTTTAAAAGCTCAAGTGAGATGTATTAAAGCACATAGTTTAAACTGATTTTGAGGCAATAGAATTTTTTGAGTTTAGAAAGAAGGACAATGATTTCACAATTATTGTCTTTTGAGATTGAGTTGGTTATATGTTATGATTAGATAAAAACTAAAATTTAACTCAAGAAAACCATATTTTACCTACCTTTAAACTCTACATATCGATGAGAATCTTTCATCGGAAACAAAACTTTAGCGAGAATGGACTTAAATAAAGTATTCAAAAACAATGAAAAATGGATCAAAGAAAAGCTGGCTATCGATCCAGATTTCTTTAAACATTTAGCAGAAGGTCAAAATCCTGAATTATTGTTTATTGGTTGTTCTGACAGTCGTGTGACGTCAGAGGAATTGATGGGCATGGGACCTGGTGAAGTTTTTGTGCATCGAAATATTGCCAATATGGTCATTAGCATTGATCTGAACGTCATGTCTGTAGTCAATTATGCGGTCGATCATCTAAAAGTCAAGGATATTGTGGTGTGTGGACATTATGGCTGTGGCGGCGTTAAGGCGGCCATGCAATCTGCCGACTTGGGCATCTTGAATCCGTGGCTTCGTAATATTCGTGATGTGTATCGTACACATCGCAATAAATTGAATGCTATTGAAGACGAAGAAAATCGATATGACCGTTTGGTAGAACTCAATGTACGCGAACAATGCATCAATCTCATAAAAACCGCTGCTGTTCAAAGAGCCAATAGAGAAAGAGGTTTAAAAGTCCATGGATGGGTGTTTGATGTCAGTACGGGAAAACTCATCGATTTAAAAATTGATTTCAACAAGTATCTCAATAAAATCATGGAAATCTATCGATTAGAATAAATAGAAAAAGCCACTTCCTCGTTTGGTTGGTATACAAAGTTAAAAGTGTAAACGTCAGAATTACTCCTATCTTCATTGGCCTCCCCATTTGCATAGTAGCTCAATATTTCTAGTTTTGAATAGCGACCAACACGTGTTCTTACCTCAATGATTTTCCCTAGGATTAGATCAATAGTATAGATGCTATCCACTCTTATTGCTCATTTTAGTACTTCCAGATAAATCAAGTCCTCATTTTTTTTTGTAGAATCCTGAGCTACATCTACTTCTTCCGAAAATCCAAATACGATAAAGAAATTAAAAAAAAGATATCGATAGTCTTTTTATTTAGATTCATTCTATATAAATTTACGACCTAAATTGAGCCTTATCCTAATTCAATCTAAATAAGAATAGAAATTATAGATAAATCTCACTCAGACGTAAAAAATAAACTTATGAAAAGATACTTAATAATCATCTTGGCTTTTGGTATTGGCGGTCCAATTTTCTCACAGGCCAATATCTTTTTAGATCGTGATTTTTGGGCATCAAAACCGAGTGTTGAAACGATTGATTTAAAAATCAAGGAAGGCCATGATATTGCACAAGCGAATGCCAGTAATTTTGATGGTGCAGCTCAAGCCATTTTAGCAAACGCACCGAACGAAACCATTCAATACGTCATCACAAAGAAAGGAAATGATGTCAACAAACTAACCCACGACGGCAGAACTTATATTTTTTGGGCCGCGAATAAAGGGAACGTGGAATTGATGCAATTTCTGATCGATAACGGTGCAAAAACTGATATTACGGATGATAAAGGCAGTAGCATCATCAATTTTGCCGCAGGATCAGGGCAGCGCACTACGCAAGTGTATGATTTACTTATAAAATATGGTGCCAATCTTCAAAAGGATCTCACACCTACGGGTGCGAATGCCTTATTATTAGTCGCGCCTCACGACACTGATTTTAGTTTGATTACTTATTTCACTTCAAAAGGTTTGGATTTGAATAGTGTGGATGCAGATGGCAACGGGATATTCAATTATGCGGCGAGAACAGGAAATATCACTTTGATGACCCAATTGCTTAAAAAAGGTGTCAAAGGCAATGACAATGCTTTCATTTTCGCAAGTCAAGGTGCTCGTGGTATTACGAATGGTATTGAAGTCTATCAGTTTTTAGAAAGCGCTGGATTAAACCCAATTGCGGTTTCAAAAGATGGCGAAACAGCACTGCATACCTTGGCTGTTAGAAGTAAAGATATGGCGATCATCAACTATTTTATTCAAAAAGGTGCCGATGTCAATCAATCAGACAGCTTTGGAAACACGCCATTTATGAATGCTGCCAGTAAAAACAATCTTGAAACCGTGACTTTGTTTTCAAAAACGGTCAAAAACATCAACCAAACCAATAAAAAAGGCGAATCTGCTTTGGCATTAGCCGTTGCAAACAACATCTCTGATGTGGTCGCTTTTCTCTTAAATAAAAAGGCAAAAACATTGCTTGTGGATGGCAATGGCAATGATTTAACCACCTATTTAATGCAATCCTATACGGTTAAAAACGAAGACGACTTCAACAAAAAGCTATCTTTATTAGAACAAAACGGATTCAATTTCGGTAAACCACAAGCCAACGGAAACACCTTATACCATTTGGCATTGGACAAAAACGATATGACGACACTTAAATTCATTCAACAATTCAAAGCTGATGTGAATGCCAAAAACAAAGAAGGCATCACGCCGTTGCATAAAGCAGCAATGAAAGCAAATGATACGGAGATCTTAAAATATTTAGTGTCTATTGGAGCAAAAAAAGATATCGTAACTGATTTTGATGAAACCGCTTATGATTTGGCTTCTGAAAATGAGTTATTGATAGGAAAAAATATTTCTTTAGATTTTTTAAAATAGAATACAGACCTGTCAGGTTTTTGAAACCTGACAGGTCTAAAACATTTACTGACAAGTTAAAAAACAACATGAAAATAAAACATTTTATATTTTTAAGTCTAGTCCTATTCGGATTGATGTCATTTACGGCCAAAGCACCAGCAACAAAGTACAAATGCATGATCCAGATGACCAATTATACTGGCGAGGGCGCCTATATCGTGATTTCGTTAATCAACCCAAAAGGGGATTATGAAAAAACTTTGTACGTTCAAGGTGATGATGCGCAATGGTACAATACGATTGAAGACTGGTGGAAAAAATTTCATGCCAAAAAACGCTCAAATTTAGATGCCATTACCGGAGCGACCGTTTCTGGTGGCGGACGAAACATAACTGTAATCGACATTGAGGATTCGAAAATAAACGCTGGCTACAAAATCCGTTTTGAAACCGCTGTGGAAGATCAAAAATACTACACCAGTGATGTGGAGTTTGAATTGACTTCAGAAACCGTTAAAAGCAAAAAAGACGGCACCGGATTTATCCGTTATGTGCGGATGATGCCGAATTAAAAGAGTTGGAAGCTCGAAGTTGGAAGCTCGAAGCTCCAAAAAAACCTTTAAAGACCTTTCAGGTTTTCAAAACCTGAAAGGTTTGATCTCCGTCCAAAAGCTTTGATTAAGACGTTGAAATGTTAATAAAAAGCACGATAAAATCTTAATTCTATGTTCTAACAGCGAAGCGGTCTTGATTCCTTTTAAACAACATCAATATTTAAGACACTATAAAATATGACCATATCCATTTGGAGATATAGCCATCTAGCACTGGCCATATCTTCTTTTGTTTTTATCTTCATGGCCTCCGTAACTGGGATCATTTTGGCGTTTCAGCCAATTTCAGAACAGATTCAGCCCTATAAAGTCGATGGTTTTAACCAGATCACTTTAGCCGAAACGCTTCAAACCTTTACATCCCATTATTCCGAAGTTATCTCTTTAGAAGTGGATAGCAACGATTTTGTATCCGCTTCCGTACTTACCGAAGATGGAAAATCCTTAGACGGTTATTTCAATTCCAAAACAGGCGCCTATCTTGGTGAAAAGATAGAAATTTCCAAGTTTTTTCAATGGACGACCAATCTGCATCGCTCCTTATTCTTAAAAGGAACGGGACGCTTTTTAGTGGGTTTGTGTTCGTTTTTACTATTCCTCATCGCCGTTTCAGGCACTATTTTAATCCTGAAACGCCAACGCAGTTTTAAAAAATTCTTTTCGAAAATTGTCAATGACAATTTTTCACAATATTGGCATGTCGTTTTAGGTCGATTATCACTAATCCCAATCATCATTATTACTGTAACTGGCGTTTATTTATCCTTAGATAAATTTGATTTACTTCCAAAAGACAGCCAGCGACATCACATCGATTTTGATGCCCTTACCGAATCCCCACAACAGAATTTTAAAGACATGGACGTCTTTAAAAACACCAAGTTATCAGAAGTTAAATCGGTAGAATTCCCGTTTTCTGATGCTATTGAAGATCATTACACGATACAATTAAAAAACAAAGAAATTGTTGTCGATCAATTTTCTGGGGAAATCCTTAGCGAAATTGATTATCCATTGGTCAAATTCTTTTCTAACCTCAGTCTTAATCTTCATACAGGAAAAGGCAGCATTTTATGGTCGCTTATTTTAGCCATTGCTTCGGCAAACATTTTATTTTTTATCTATTCAGGATTTGCCATGACGCTCAAACGTCGTGCGGCCAAGTTGAAAAACAAGTGTAAGAAAAGTGATTCAAAATATGTGATTTTAGTGGGTTCAGAAAATGGAGGCACACTACTTTTTGCCAATGCCTTACAACAACAATTAATTGCCGTTGGAGAAACCGTTTATATTGCAGAACTCAATACATACCGCAAATACAAAAAAGCAGAACATCTTATTGTGTTGACGTCAACCTATGGCCAAGGCGAAGCACCAACCAATGCCAACAAGTTTTTAAAGCGTTTAGAATTTGTCAAACAAAGCCAAACCTATAGTTTTTCGGTAGTTGGTTTCGGATCACTTTCCTATCCTGATTTTTGCAAATTTGCTTATGATATCGATAAAGCTTTTTTAAATGAAAAATCTACGCAATTACTGGCGCCGTTTACCATTAATGACAAATCATTTGAAAGCTTTGAGCAATGGGTTCAAGTGTGGTCAGAAAAGGTCGGTTTAGAAATAGTTATTCCAAAAGAGAAATTAATCTCCAAACCAAAACACACCAAATCCTTTGAAGTTGTTTCAAAAAGTAACGTGGGCGATAGTCCTGATAACACGTTTACCATAACTTTAAAACCAAAAAAAAATCTTCAATTTACTTCTGGCGATTTGTTAGCGGTGTATCCAAAAGATGATTACCGTGAACGCTTGTATTCTGTGGGAAAAGTGAATGGCAACATCCAATTGAGCGTTAAATATTATGACGACGGCTTAGGCTCCAATTATCTAAATGATTTTAAAACTGGAGAGATTTGCAAAGCAAGACTACTTGAAAATGTCAATTTTCATCTTCCTGAAAAAGCATCCAAAATAATCATGATTGCCAACGGAACAGGAATTGCTCCTTTTTTGGGCATGTTGGATCAAAATCATAAAAAAGCAGAAATCGAAGCCTATTTTGGTTTGCGAACAAAAAAGTCATTTGCACTTTACGAAAAACTTCTTGAAAGTTGCATAAATAGTAAAAAACTCAACAGTTTACATTTGGCATATTCACAACAGCATGACCGTTTATATGTGCAGCATCTTATAGAACGTGACGGAAAAAACATTGCAGAAACATTGGCAAACAAAGGTGTGATTCTGATTTGTGGATCCTTATCCATGTACAAAGATGTGATGCAAACCTTGAATGTTATCTGTTTGGAATTCAACAAAAAACCGTTGAGCGACTATGCCAACCAGATCAAATCAGATTGTTATTGAGTATAATCAGACTTAAGACTTGTAGACGTTTGACATAAGACCGAAAAATGTGGACTTTGAAAAAAAGTGTTACTCATACTTACACAATCCAAGTCTTAAGTCATAAGTCCTTCAGCCTACGTCAACTCTAAAGAAAAGGTAGAATCATCTTCTATAGGCTTTTCCAATTCCTTTTTCTTTTCTAAAATAAGAGGAAAAATCATCGGTACTAGTCCTTTTACAGGACTATAAAGTGCAGAATCTTCAATGCTTTTTTCATCCGTAAGTGGAACGGCGCGATTCATACTATCAAAAATATTAAGCACAACACTCAGAATCAAGGCCGTTTTTAAAGCACCAAAAAAACCGCCAAAAATCTTGTTCACTAAGCCTAAAGCGGCAAAATCCGCAAGTTTTGTAAAGGCTTTTCCAGCCAAAGCAATGACCAAAACAATAATCAGAAAGGTTACCGCAAAAGCAACAATATTGACCGTTTTTTCATCCCATTCCGAATTCTCATCGATAAAAGTAGCAGCATAATTACTAAAATGGATAGCGCCATAAACCCCAGCCACCAAAGCTATAAGCGATGCGATTTCCACAAAAAAACCTTTCATAAGTCCGCGCACAAGACCAAATCCAATTAAGCCAATTAAAACGATGTCGAAAACACTCATAACAGATCCATATTTTGGCAAACGTACATAAATTTGAGATTTTTAGAGTTATAAACTTTAAACAGAATGCATTGTTCCTTAACTTTGAAGCCGAGAACGAAGTTGAAATTGAAATCGAAATTCAAGTTGAAAAAAATCATTCTCGACTAAAATCTGTCAATGCCATTTTGGTAGGGACAAATAATTAATAACTAAAAAAAAGGGCGAAGTTATCAGTCAAGCTCAAACTTGAAACCTGAAACTCGAAACCTGAAACTATAAAAATGTCAAGAGACACACAATTAAAAGAGCGCTGGGAGCTGGTGGTTAGCAAACTTTCTAACCAATTTGCCGAAGGAGATATACTCGATTTGGATGCCATTATTTATTTAATAGGCGTACAGGAATTGGGACAATTACATAAAAAATTCAAGAAAGATCATAAATTAGACTTGATGCATATCGCCATCTGTCGTTTGTTAGAACCTTATGGCTACTACGAATTTGACTATTTTGATGACGATAAATGGCCACATTATAAAGTATTGGCACAATTGCCACCGTTAAAAGCAGGTGAGCAAAGCGTCTTAATGAAAGAAGCCATTGTCCATTACTTTCTTGAGTTAGAATATATTAAGTGATTTTTTAGGCGTTCCCTTTCAGCCCCGAGGCTTCGGGGGCGCTTTTCGCTACATTCTTTTTTTATATTCCTTGCTTAGGCAAGAAATCTGAAAAAAAAGGATTTCCACTGCAACTTACCGAAGCGGTATCACGAATTCTTCTTTGTAAAAGTAAAATTGTATTCGTAATCGCTAACGCAGAATTCGACAAAAAATATTAAATTTGCATTTCCATTTTTTTGATTTATGATAGACAAGATTAAACAGCTTATTGCTGAAGCCGAAACTTTTACAGCCCAATCCAAAGAGGAGATTGAAGCTTTCCGAATCAAGTATTTAGGTAAAAAAGGTTTGCTTAATGAGTATTTCGCCGAATTTAAAAACGTTGCCAATGATCAGAAGAAAGAATTTGGTCAGGTCATCAATCAACTGAAAAAAACAGCGGAAGACAAGGTCAATGCTTTAAAGGAAGAACTGGAAAGCACAGTAGAAGTCAAAGGTATTTATGGCGATTTATCACGCCCTGGCGAACCTATGCCCATTGGTGCACGCCATCCCATTTCAATCGTTAAAAATCAAATTATTGATATCTTTTCTCGCATCGGCTTTAACGTCAGTGAAGGCCCAGAAATTGAGGACGATTGGCATAATTTTACCGCATTAAACCTACCAGAATACCATCCAGCACGCGATATGCAGGACACATTTTTTATTCAAACCGATCCTGATATCTTGTTGCGTACGCACACCAGTTCTGTGCAAGTGCGCTATATGGAAAATAACAAACCGCCAATCCGTACCATATCACCAGGGCGCGTGTTTAGAAACGAAGCCATTTCATCACGTTCCCACTGTTTCTTCCATCAAGTGGAAGGTTTATACATTGATAAAGACGTAAGTTTTGCTGATCTGAAGCAAACCCTTCAATATTTCACTACAGAAATGTTCGGGAAAAGTAAAATCCGTTTGCGCCCTTCCTATTTTCCATTTACCGAGCCAAGTGCAGAAGTAGATGTGTATTGGGGATTGGAAACTGAAATTGACCACCGCATCACTAAAGGCACCGGTTGGTTAGAAATCATGGGCTGTGGTATGGTCGATCCGAATGTTTTGGAAAACTGTGGCATTGATTCAAAAATCTATTCAGGTTTTGCATTCGGGATGGGCATCGATCGTATTGCGATGTTATTGCATCAAATTGGAGATATCCGCTTATTGAGCGAAAATGACGTGCGGTTTTTAGAGCAATTTAAATCGGCGCTTTAAGCCATTAACTTTCCTACTTAAAACCGATGCGATGGCATCGGTTTTTTATTTAACATTTTTTTAACTTCGATTGGTTCGGATTGTTCCGAACCTCAATTATCTTTGCATAAAATTTGTAACATGGAAAGCAAAATTCTTAATGACAAACAAGATTTAGTTGAAAGATTGGGTGTCTTTATGGAGCAGGAGGAACAGTTGGCTCCTGTAGCTGCCCGTATTCTCTCCTATATCATTTTGACAGGTAATGTCGGAACCACTTTTGAAGAATTAGTGAAAGATTTATGTGCCAGTAAAAGTACCATCTCTACACATTTAAATCATTTGGCTGATTTAAAGAAAATAGTCTATTTCACTAAAACTGGCGATCGAAAAAAATATTACACCATTAATGAAGATAGTATTATACGAAGTATTGATGCCATGATGGAATCTTGGTTTACCCAAAAAGAACTGCATTTAGAAATTAAAGAATTTAAAGAAAAGACCAATCAATTGGACAGCAAGTATGACTCAAAATTCAATCTGGATTTTCATGACAATTATATCCAATTTTTAGATGAAGTCACCAAATCAGTTTCGACTTTAAGATCAAAAATAATAGAAAAAACACTAAACAGTAATTAATTATCAATGAAAACAATCAAACTTCCATTAGTAGTCTCCCTTAGTTTTATCGCTCTTTTTATGAGCTGTGGAGATAAAAAACAGGCGCCACAAGGACCACAAGGACCAATGTCTTTTCAAGTGACCACTATTCCTCAACAAACCGTAACGGGGTTCAACACATTTCCAACTAATATAGAGGGTATAAACAACAGTGAAGTGCGATCAAAAATTTCAGGTTACATTACTGAAGTGTTAGTGGATGAAGGTCAAAAAGTAAAAAAAGGACAAACTATATTCCGACTAGAAACACAATCCCTTACTCAAGATGCTGACGCCGCCAAAGCAAACGTTAATGCTGCGCAAGTGGAGATGGATAAGCTAAAACCTTTGGTTGAAAAAAACATCATTAGTAGCGTACAGTTAGAAACTGCAAAAGCAAAATTAATGCAAGCGCAAAGTGCTTATAAAAGTATTGGGGCAAACATTGGTTATGCCAATATAAAAAGCCCTGTTGATGGTTATGTTGGTGCCATCCGTTTGCGTGCTGGTAGCTTAGTCAGCCCTACGAGTCAAGAACCTTTAACAACGGTTTCTGACATTAGTAAAGTCTATGCTTATTTTTCTATGAACGAAAAAGAATATCTTGATTTCATCCAAAAGGTAGAAGGAAAAGATATCCAAGAAAAAATAAAGAATCTTCCTAAAGTGACTTTAATTTTAGCCAATGGTAGCACTTATGACCACGAAGGAACTATCGAGACCATCAACTCTCAAGTGAATGTAAATACAGGTTCTATCTCGTTTCGTGCTGTTTTTAATAACGATGCACGAATTTTAACCAACGGAAACAGTGGGAAAATAAGAGTCCCTCGAGTTTATACCGATGCCATTGTAGTGCCTATGCAAGCTACTTATGAGCAACAAGGCAGCTACTATGTTTATAAAATAGAAGCTGATGATATGGCAATTGCTACACGTATTAACGTGATAGCTTCTGTGGGTAACCTTTATGTCGTTTCTGAAGGCGTTAAAAAAGGCGATAAAATTGTCGCAAAAGGTGTCGCAAAATTAAGAGGTGACTCTAAGATTCAACCTATGGAAATTCCTTTCGATAGTGTTGCGAAACCTATTGACAAATTATTCAGATAATATTCCAAGATAAGAACTTATGATAAAAACTTTTATAGAAAGACCAGTACTTTCAACGGTCGTCTCCATCATTATCGTGATCTTGGGGATCCTTGGTCTAACGGCATTGCCAATTACGCAATATCCTGATATTGCCCCACCGACGATTACCGTAAACGCCACCTACCCTGGCGCGAACGCTGAAACCATTTTGGAAAGTGTCATCATTCCTATTGAAGAACAAATCAACGGTGTGGAAGGGATGACTTACATTACATCCAGTGCTTCCAATACGGGAGTTGCTACCATTACCGTCTTTTTTGATCAGGATGTGGATCCAGACATCGCTGCGGTAAACGTTCAAAACCGTGTGGCACGTGCCACTTCACAATTACCACAAGCCGTCATACAAACCGGTGTTACCACTTCAAAGCAGCAAACTAGTGCCTTGATGTTTATGTCTTTTTATAGTGAGAATCCTGACTATGACGACACCTTTATGCAAAACTATTTAAAAATCAATGTCATCCCTGAATTACAAAGGGTACATGGTGTTGGTGATGTGAATGTTTTTGGTGCGAAAGATTACGCCATGCGAATTTGGTTACGACCAGAAAAAATGGCAGCTTATGGTCTGATTCCAACCGATGTTACCGCAGCTTTGCGGGAACAAAGTTTAGAGGCTGCAGCAGGATCTTTTGGAGAAAATGATGGTGAAGCCTTTAGTTATGTGATTAAATATGGTGGACGTTTTAAAACGGAAGCACAATATAGTGGCATTATCATTAAGGCGCTTGGCAACGGACAGTTTTTAAAACTATCTGATGTTGCTGATATTGAACTGGGTGCACAATCCTATGGTGGTGGTTCCATTACCAATGGAAAACCCGCGGTTAACATGGGTATTTTCCAAACCAAAGGTTCCAATGCCCGTGATATTATTATTGACATTGAGAAAAAACTAGAAGATATTAAAGCCGATTTACCAAAAGGTATTGAAATTTTTGTCCCATACAACACCAATAGTTTCTTAAATGCCTCAATTGAGAAAGTAGTGACCACTTTAGCCGAAGCATTTTTACTCGTCTTTATCGTAGTATTTATTTTCTTACAAGATTTTAGATCGACCTTAATTCCGGCAATTGCCGTTCCCGTATCTATTATTGGTACATTTTTCTTCCTGAATCTCTTTGGATATTCCATTAACTTATTGACACTTTTCGCCTTGGTTCTGGCCATTGGTATTGTGGTGGATGATGCCATTGTAGTGGTTGAGGCGGTACATGCCAAAATTGATGAAGGCGAAAGTAATCCTAAAAAGGCAACCATTGCGGCGATGCATGATATTACCGGTGCCATTATTTCCATTACCTTGGTCATGGCGGCGGTGTTTATTCCTGTGACGTTTATTGAAGGGCCAACGGGTGTATTCTATGAGCAATTTGGTGTGACGCTTATTGTAGCGATTCTTATTTCTGCAGTTAATGCATTGACTTTAAGTCCCGCCTTATGTGCTTTATTCTTAAAAGGGCATGACGACAAACAGAACAAAAAGAAGAAAGGTTTCATTGGTCGCTTTTTTGACGGATTCAACAGAGGTTTTGATGCAACCGTAACTAAGTATGGTAAATCTGTTCATTTCTTATACCGAAACAAATGGATTACCGTATTGGCATTAGCCATTTCAGTGGGCGCTATTTGGTGGTCATCTTCAGTATTAAAAACTGGATTTGTACCTGATGAAGATCGAGGTATCCTCTTCGTAAACGTTGAGCTTCCTGCAGGATCTTCCATAGACAGAACCCACCAAGTAAACGTTGATTTATATGAAAAATTAATCAAAATTCCTGGCGTAAAGGGAGGATCGCTTATTGAAGGTAGTAGCTTTTTAGGAGGTGCTGGTAGCAACTTTGGCCTAGGCTTTATCAGATTGGATGATTGGGAAGATCGTAAAGATGAGTCGCTTTCTGTTGCAAACATTACTGCACAGATGTTTGGTGTTGCTGCGCAGATTCCGGAGGCCAACATTCTCTTCTTTTCACCGCCAAGTGTACCAGGTTTTGGTAACTCTGCGGGGATTGAAGTCAATTTATTAGACCGTTCTGGAGGAAGTTTTACCGATTTAGATAAAGTCACTCAAGAATTTGTAGGTAAATTATCTGCCCGTCCAGAAATTCAATATGCCCAATCCTCATTCAACACAAAATATCCGCAATATGAGATAGAAATCAATGCTGAATTGGCAAAACAACTAGGTGTTCCCATTAGTGATCTTTTCTCAACCCTTCAAGGTTATATTGGAAGTATTTTTGCGGCTGATTTCTCCCGATTTGGAAAACAATACCGTGTATATGTTCAAGCTTTACCGGAAGATCGTGCTAATGAAAGTGATTTAGCCAAACTTTATGTCCGTACAGGCACTGGAGAGATGACACCAATTACAGCTTTCGTAAACTTAAAAAGAGTTTATGGTCCGCAATCTGTGACGCGTTTTAACTTGTTTAACTCAGTAACCCTAAACGCAGCAATAGCCCCTGGTTATAGTTCCGGTGATGCTATTAAAGCAGTAAATGAAATTGCTCAAACATTGCCTGCCAATTATACCACAGCCTATTCCGGTTTAACGCGTGAAGAGGTAAATGCGGGTAACCAAACCACAACTATTTTTATGTTGTCACTTGTGTTTGTTTATTTCCTATTAGCGGCTCAGTACGAGAGTTATTTAGTACCGTTCTCTGTACTCCTGTCCTTGCCTTTAGGAGTGTTTGGAGCCTATTTTGTAACGCTAATTACAGGTTTACAAAACAATATTTATTTCCAAATTGCACTGATTATGTTACTCGGACTCTTGGCCAAAAACGCCATCTTAATTGTGGAGTTTGCGCTGCAACGACGACGTAATGGAGAATCACTGGTCCAGGCGGCCGTTCATGGAGCAGAAGCACGTTTGCGTCCTATTTTGATGACCTCATTCGCTTTTATCTTCGGATTAATGCCGTTAGCATTTGCAAGTGGCGTGGGTGCGCAAGGAAACCGATCTATTGGTACAGGTGCCGTAGGTGGTGTATTAATCGGAACCATTCTTGGCGTCTTCGTTATTCCAATCTTGTTCATCTTTTTCCAATGGTTACAAGAAAAAATATCTGGAGCACCGCAACCAAAAACAATTGAACTTATAGAAGACCAAACTCATGATAGCAATGCTTAAAAATCGCTCATTTAAATATATGGTAGTGTTGACCGTTTCCGCATTTACCTTACAAAGTTGTTTCGTAGCCAAAGACTATGTTCGACCACAAGTTGAAGAAACCCAAAATCTGTATCGAACAGATGCCCTTCCAACAGACAGCCTTTCCATGGCTGATCTGTCCTGGAAAGAATTGTTCACTGATCCTTATTTGGTGCAATATATTGAGCAAGGACTTCAAAACAATATCGACATCCGTGTTGCCATTCAACAAGTTTTGAGTGCAGAAGCCTATGCTAAACAAGGGAAAGCTGGGTATTTACCAACCCTTAACGGAAAAGCTTCTATAACACATCAAGAGCTGTCAAAAAATAGTCAGTTGGGTTCCTTTTTAACGAATAGATCAACAGATCAATATGAGTTGACTGGCAGTTTATCTTGGGAAGCAGACATTTGGGGAAAAATAAGAAGCAACAAACGTGCAACTGATGCTGATTATTTAAGCACAGTGGCCGCACATCAAGCGGTAAAATCACGATTGGTATCTGATATCGCTTCAACGTATTATCAGTTGTTGGCTTTAGATTCGCAATTGGAAATCACCAAAAGAACGGTCATGGTCAGAGACAGCAGCGTGAGCACAATTCAAGCCTTAAAAGACGCCGGAAATGTCACTCAAGTAGCGGTTGATCAAAACGTGGCGCAATACAATAATGCCAGAGCCATTCAAGTAGATTTGGAGACGGCTATTTTTCAGACAGAGAACGTTTTGAGTATTTTGTTAGGCGAACATCCACGTGGTTATGCACGTAGTATTTTAGACGACCAACATTTACAAACGGACTTAAAATTAGGAGTTCCAACACTATTGTTGAGCAACAGACCTGACGTTATTGCCGCAGAATACAACTTGGTCAAAGCTTTTGAATTGACCAATGTGGCGCGCAGCAACTTTTATCCGTCGTTAACCATTTCAGCCACTGGAGGTTTCCAAAGTTTAGAATTGGATCAATTATTGAACGCCAGATCATTTTTTGCGAATATCGTTGGTGGTTTAGCACAACCGATCCTCAACCAGCATAAAATCAGAACGCAAAAAGAAGTTGCTGATGCCCAACAAGAACAAGCCTTGTTAGAATTTAAACGCTCATTATTGGTTGCCGGAAACGAAGTCTCCAATGCTTTGTACAGCTACACTGCCGAGACAGAGAAATTTAAATTCAAAAACTTGGAAGTTGAAGCCTTGCGCAGAGCAGAGCAGAATTCTAATGACTTATTGAAAAATGGTTTTGCCAATTATTTAGATCTATTGACTGCAAGACAAAGTGCATTAAGCGCTGAATTAAATCTAATTGATAGCAAACTAAAACAATTATTGTCTATCGTTGATTTGTACCAGGCACTTGGTGGTGGCTGGAAATAAGCTATAAAATAATATTGATTACAGAAGAAGGCTATAAATACTTAAGGTGTTTATGGCCTTTTTTTTTGAATTTACTGCTCTATGAAAAAATCTTCGTCCAGATGTTTAACTTGGTAAGTCGCTTTCACCTGAACACCAACGTCATATTCATGCATTAAATCAACAAGATGATTACCGTCGATGAGGACAATTTTATGATGGGCACTCTTAGCTTTTTCTTCAGCTCCCTTATCAAATAGAGAGGTTGTTACAAAAACCCCCTTATTTGTGTCGCCGCTCATAGCCCCGATAAAATTTCGAATATCTTTCTCACGAACTTTATTTTCATTGAATCTCTTTGCTTGAATATATATCTTATCAAGACCTAATTTATCCTCATTAATAATTCCATCAATTCCTCCATCACCAGATTTTGCCGTTTCAATAAAATCACCATAACCCATTTTTTTTAGCAATATTAAAATCACCTTTTCAAAATAATATGGGTCAATTATTTTCAACTTCTCAAGAAGGTCATTTTTAACTTCATCTTCTATTTGGTTAAATCCTTCGTCAATTAAATCCTGGGGAGATGC
>NZ_JBDSLS010000052.1:0-3562 GCF_039916245.1 Gelidibacter sp. | reverse complement strand
CGCGTTTACGTTGATAAAAGTTGGGCAATTCCAAATAGTGGTTGGGCTCTTGTAAATAATCGGCCAAGGCTTTTTGCATCGGATGGTTGGCGCAAAACACATTGAATTGATGCACTTTTTGGAATTCTGCCATCAACTCCTTTGGCGCGCAACAATAGCCTAATTTCCAACCGGTGTTATGAAAAGTTTTTCCAAAGGACGCCACAATAAAACTTCGCGACTTCAAATGGGGAAACAAACACGCGCTTTGATGTTTATGATCGTCAAAAATGATATGTTCATAAACTTCATCACTCAGCAAAATAATATTGGTGCCTTTGAGAAGTTCCTGCAATTTGAGCATATCTTCTTTTGAAAATACCGTCCCACTTGGGTTTTGCGGTGTATTGATAATGACCATTTTTGTTCTGGAAGTGATTTTTTTGGAAACCTCTGTCCAATCCACTTTATAATGTGGTGCTTTTAGTTGTATCGAAATTGGTTTTCCGCCATTGAGTTCTATGGCGGGCTCGTAACAATCATAAGCAGGCCTGAATAAAATAACTTCATCATCAGGTTTTATGAAGGTTGAAATAATAGTAAAGATGGCTTGCGTTGCGCCAGCGGTAACAGTTATTTCTGAATCTGGATGGTACGAGGCGTTATAGAGTTTCTCAAGCTTATTGGTTATCGCCACGCGCAACTCCAAGCTGCCAGCCATGGGCGCGTATTGATTGTAGCCAGAATTCATGGCATTGGTCACTAAGTCAATCAGTTTTTGATCACTCTTGAAATTTGGAAACCCTTGTGATAAATTGAGGGCGTTATTTTTTTGAGCCAACGCGCTCATGACCGTAAAAATGGTCGTGCCAACATTGGGAAGTTTTGAATCGTGATGCATTATCAGGTGCTTTAATTTTATGAAAGATACTATAAACAAAGATTTTTGACTTGTTTAATGAAGTTTTTGTTTGATTTCGGGATACTTGATTTATGACTTGTTTGCCACGAATACACGAATTAAATATAGAAATTCGTGTATTCGTGGCATCTTTTATAAAGTTGACATTTAAGCGGTTCGGGTTGGGGGTTATTGTTTCTTTAAATGATAATTCAGCAAGAGATGTTATTATTATTCAAATTCAGCTGATTTCATTTTGCATCTATAAAATTCAATTCAACTTTCAGGTAATGTATTTTTTTGCTTCTGAACCTCTTGTAGGATGGTTTTATTTGTTTTGAAATTTGATTGTAAATTGTATTTTTTCAGGTTTTTACGGAACGAGTCTTTGTTCTTAATTCTAAAAGCGAAGCGGTCTTGATTCTTTTACATACATAAATAGTTTAGTATTACTGGTGGCTTCCCTATCTTTGAGATCTTAAAAAAAAAACAATTTTAGATATGAGAATTTTCAAAATTTTATTTCTTTTTATTGCGTTTCAAGTTTCTGCTCAACAAGGCGGAATGTGGATTCCTTCCTTACTTCAAGGAATGAATGAAGACGAAATGCAAAGTCTTGGTAGTAAGCTTTCGGCCAAGGACATTTATGATGTTAATAATTCGAGCTTAAAGGATGCTATTGGTCATTTTAATGGCGGATGTACGTCTGAGGTTATTTCTAACAATGGTTTGGTTTTGACCAATCATCACTGTGGATTTAGTCAAATTCAGTCGCATTCATCTTTAGAAAACGATTATTTACAACATGGTTTTTGGGCCATGAACCTAGATGAAGAATTGCCAAATGATAACTTATATATCGAGTTTATTGTAAGAATAGAAGATGTTACCAAACAGGTTTTGGAAGGCGTTACTGATGATATGACTGACAGGGCTCAGCAATCAAAAAGAGGAAGTAACAGTGCAGCTATTGAAAGAGCGGCTAAAAAAGAAGCTTGGCAAGACACCAAAATCAAAGCGTTTTATAAAGGCAACCAATATTTTCTTTTCGTTACCGAACGTTATACTGATATCCGATTGGTGGGAGCACCGCCATCAAGCATAGGAAAGTTTGGAAGTGATACCGACAACTGGGTTTGGCCGCGACATACGGGCGATTTCTCATTGTTCAGAATTTATGCTGATAAAAATAACCGTCCGGCAGCTTATTCAAAAGATAACGTGCCGTTTAAACCAAGACACTTTTTGCCGGTATCTTTAGACGGCGTGAGTGAAGACGATTTTACGATGGTTTTTGGTTTTCCTGGTACTACGGATGAGTATCTACCTGCCGTTGCCATTGCGCAAACTGTAGAGAAAATTAATCCAACCGCTATTGCTATTAGAACAGCGGCATTGAAAGTGATTGACGCCTTTATGATGGTTGATGATCAAATCAGAATTCAATATGCCTCAAAACAAGCTCGAATTGCCAATGCTTGGAAAAAATGGCAAGGCGAAAACTTAGGGATTCACAAAAGTGGTGCGATTGCTATAAAGAAGGCGCAGGAAGCTGAGTTTACAAAGCAAATGAAAGCAAAGGGACTGGAAGCTAAATACGGAACTGTTTTGCCAGAACTTGAGCGACTTTACAATGAAATAGAAGACGTCAGCGTGAAGCGTACCAGTTTTATGGAAGTCTTTTTAAGAACGAATGAACTTACGCCAATGATCTTTAATCTTGTGCAACTTGAAGCGGCGGCGGCTAATAGTGAGGAGACTTTCGAAAAACAAAGAGATGCCAATATTGGACGCATGAAGGGTGTTTACAAAAACTATAATGCCGAAGTAGATAAAGGTGTTTTTGAAGAAGTAATGCCGATGTACGCGGATAATGTTGACAGTTCTATTTATGATAAAACGGCATTCACGAATCAGGAAAGTGCTTTAAAAGTTTTAGAAGGTAATTCGACAGAGGTTTTGGAAAAACTAAATAACGATGCGGCTTATCAATATCTAAAGCCATATATTATTGAGTTTTATACGACTATTGAACCTAAATTTCAAGAGCTGAACCCGCAAATAAATACGTTGGAACAGCAATATATGACGGCTTTAATGGAGGTGTTGCCAAAGCAGCGCTATTTCCCAGATGCTAACGGTACGTTGCGTGTTACTTATGGTAAAGTAAAAGGTTATGAGCCAAGGGATGCCGTGTATTATGAGCCTTTAACGTATTTAGATGGCGTGATGGAAAAATATATTCCTGGGGATTATGAATTTGACGTTCCTGAAAAGTTACAGGAGTTATATGCGAAAAAGGATTACGGACAATACACCGACAGTACTGGAAAAGTGCCGGTGTGCTTTTTAGGCACCAACCATACCACGGGTGGAAACTCAGGAAGTCCAGCCATTGATGCCTATGGCAATTTGGTTGGACTGAATTTTGACCGTGTTTGGGAAGGAACGATGAGTGATATGTATTATGATCCTGAAATCTGTAGAAACATTATGGTCGATATGCGCTACGTACTTTTTATCATTGATAAATATGCCGGTGCAAAACATCTGATTGATGAAATGACTTTGGTACGTCCAAAAACCGATGCCAAGAAGAGTAAGAAAACTAAAAAAGTAAAGAGAAAGAAATAATCAGATTGACAATTCAAAACTGAGCCCTTTCAATTGATTTTGAAAGGG